>JABDPU010000058.1 GCA_013042625.1 Flavobacteriaceae bacterium
TAGGGCGAGAAGCCTGTCCTAAACTTTCCGTAATTCAATTAGGAATGAAAGTCTCAAGTTTTGGTTTTAACCTTCCTGGTATAATTATTCTCCTCTAGATCTTAAAGGTCATCACCGGCCGTTTAGAGTGGTTTACCAGGTCCTCGCTAATACTGCCATTAAAAAAGTGCGCTATGCCCTGCCTACCATGTGTGCTGATGCCAATAAGATCGGCATTGATGTCCTGGGAAAAATTCACGATGCCCTGCTCCACGGTTTCGTCATTAAAGATGGAAACAGAATAATTATCGTAAGAGGCATCTTTGGTAAATTCAGAAATTCGTTCTTTGGCCTCCATGGTCGTGGTAAAATTATTAGCTGTATTAACCATGACCAGGTGTAATTTTGCATCAAATTTTTCAGCTATAGACACAGCTTGTAAATAGGTTTGCTTGTTGTCGTTTGTGAAATCGGAAGCAAAGACAAAATCATTGACAGTAAATTCTTCATGAGGTTTTTTAATAACAAGAACAGGGATATTAGAATTCCGAACCACTTTTTCAGTATTCGACCCGATAAAAATTTCTTTCAGACCACTAACACCATGTGATCCCATTACAATAAGATCGATGTTTTTTTCCTCACAGGTTTGGGGAAGCTGGTTAAAAGATTGGTTGAATTCAACGGTTTCGTGAACCTTAACATTTTGAAGATAATCTCTGGACATCATATCGGTGAAACGCTTCTGTGCAAGTTTCATAAAAAACATGGCTTCAGGAAGTTCACTATGCGAACTCAGGGCATCGACCTGGTGTAGTGGAAGCTCAAGGAGATGTAGCAGGAAAATCTCTGCGTCATATCGTTGCGCCAGTTGCGCAGCAACATGTAAGGCATTTTCGGCTTGTTCAGAAAAATCTGTGGGTACAAGAATATTCTTCATAGGATGGTGCTGTTAATGTTCTTAAAAATAGCAAAAAAAATGACTGATAGGTGCTTGGGAATGTCGTTATAAAAATCGTATATTTGCACTGTTGTAAGAAAAAACTTTACTGAGGGGACGAAAAGTCCCCTCTTTTTGTACCATAAATTGATGAGGGATACCGTCGAATCGTCACTGGAGAATGCATTAAATGAAAGATCGGATTTGTTTTTGATCGATCTGATCATTCTGGACGATAATAAAATTAGGGTCATCGTTGACGGTGATAATGGTATTACGGTTGACGACTGTGTCTTTTTAAGCCGTGCAATAGAAGGTGAACTGGATCGGGATGAAATCGATTTCTCGCTTGAAGTGACTTCGGCAGGTGCTACCTCGCCTCTGGAACATGCCAGGCAATTCAAAAAAAATATTGGTCGCTCATTAGAGATCAGGACCACCGACAATACAAAATATGTTGCGAATCTGGTCAAGGCCGATGATGAAGCAATAACATTACAATGGAAGGCCAGGGAGCCTAAACCGATTGGTAAAGGGAAGATAACAGTTAAGAAAGAGGCTGTTTTAAACTATAACGAAATAGAACAAGCAAAAGTTAAGATTAAGTTTTAAAGTGAATTATGGAAAATCTCGCATTAATTGAATCGTTTTCAGAATTTAAGGATGATAAACTCATCGACAGGGTTACCCTAATGGCAATATTAGAGGATGTATTCCGAAATGCTTTAAAAAAGAAATTTGGTGATGATGATAATTTCGATATTATTATCAATCCGGATAAAGGGGATCTCGAGATCTGGAGAAACCGAATTGTAGTGGCCGATGGAGAGGTAGAAGAACCAAACCAGGAAATCTCCCTTACTGATGCCAGAAAAATTGAGCCGGATTTTGAAGTTGGTGAAGATGTTTCAGAGGAGGTAAAATTAATGGACCTTGGAAGAAGAGCAATATTGGCTTTAAGACAAAACCTGATCTCTAAGATACATGAACACGATAATACAAATATATATAAGCAGTTTAAAGACCTTGTAGGTGAGATCTATTCAGCTGAAGTTCATCATATCCGTCACCGGGCCATTATTTTACTTGATGATGAAGGTAATGAGATCATATTACCAAAAGACAAGCAAATTCCATCCGACTTCTTTAGAAAAGGAGAAAATGTAAGAGGAGTTATTGAAAGTGTTGAATTAAAGGGAAGTAAACCTTCAATCATCATGTCGAGAACAGCTCCCGAATTCCTGGAAAAATTGTTTGAACAGGAAATTCCAGAAGTTTTTGATGGTTTGATCACGGTTAAGAAAGTAGAGAGAATACCTGGTGAAAAGGCTAAGGTAGCTGTTGATTCTTATGATGACCGAATCGATCCGGTTGGAGCTTGCGTTGGGATGAAAGGATCACGAATTCATGGAATTGTAAGGGAACTCGGCAATGAAAATATCGATGTGATCAATTATACAAATAACATCCAATTGTTTATTTCAAGAGCGTTAAGCCCGGCCAGGGTAACTTCCATAAAGCTAGATGATGAGAATAAACGTGCTGAAGTTATTTTAAAACCTGAAGAGGTAAGTAAAGCAATTGGAAGAGGTGGACATAATATCAGGCTGGCAGGTCGATTAACCGGTTATGAAATCGATGTCTTCAGAGAAGGGGTGGAAGAAGATGTGGAACTATCTGAATTTTCAGATGAAATCGACAGCTGGATTATTAAAGAGTTTTCAAAAGCTGGTTTGGATACAGCTAAAAGTATTTTGGAACTGGAGGCCGTTGATTTGGTTAAACGAACCGACCTGGAAGAAGAAACCATCCTGGAAGTAATTAAGATTTTGAAAGAGGAATTTGAAGAATAATTTTGTTAATATACAAGAGGAAAATCCATTGGATATTCTAATTTAGTGCAAATTTTAACAGACAAAGGTTTGCCAAACAGATTAAAGGCAGTTTATGGCTGAAGTAAAAACAATAAGATTAAATCGAGTTTTACGCGAATT
>JABDPU010000059.1 GCA_013042625.1 Flavobacteriaceae bacterium
CCAATGGCAGAAACTAATGCTGCTGTAAAGAACACTTTCAGAACAACAAAATCATATCCATAAAAAACGCCTGCCAGTTTTCGTGATGATGAAAATCCGGAAGACTCAAGAATAAAACCAAAACACATACCTATTAATAAGGCGATGATGTGGTTCCACTCAAATGCAATTATTTCGTTAGGAATTAATGGTCCCATAATATTCTATTTATATCCAATTTTTTCTGAAGAAATACGCTACTATATAGCCGGTGCCAAAAATGGCCAACATGGTAATAAAGCCTCCTGTTGAGAGTACAGCCATACCGCTCAGGGCGGCCCCGCTGGTACATCCCCTGGCTATTTGAGCCCCAACGCCAAACAAGACACCACCCGCAAGGGCAAAGCCCAATCGTCTTTTGGCTGTAATCTTAGGTGAATGCTGTATTCTCCACCCAATCCGTCCTGATAAAGCACCAGAAATAAAGGCACCCAGCAGAATACCCAATACTTCATATACCAACCAATTATTCATTGGTGAATCGTCCTCTTCTATGAATTTGCTGTAGTAAGCATTATTCTTGGCGTATTCGGGTGAAGCAGCATCTACAATGGTTACCACGCCACTTTTCATAGCACCGCTTGCTCCCAGGCCTCTGCCAGACAAATAAAAGGTTGCAATAATGAGCAATCCCAGTAAGAATCCTCCGAAATAAGGATTCCAATAGACGTGTTTATTCTTTTTTGAATCTTTCATACTTATTATTAATATAAATATCTGGTCAACTGACCGGCCTCTACCATGACAAATCTGAAAATAATCCCTCCAATCAGGATCAATGTTGCCGGAATGATTACAGGTATTCGGTAGCCAAAATATTCTAAAACTTCAATTACAAATGGAATGATCAATCCGAGTATCAATACAAATCCCACGAACATAACCGTGAACTCACCTCCGATTAATAAATCGATGGCCTCTAACTGGACTTCAGATCCCGCATAATAACCCAATATCATATGTGCAAACAAGAATAGTTGAATGAATAATAAGGCCAGGGTAATCTTGTTAAATAGGGATTTTTCTTTTGCACTTTTAACAAAGTACAGTATAACTGCAGACGCTGTTGTTAGTCCGGAAGTCAGGAACAATGGACCTAAAATTGCATTGTTCCATAACGGCCTGGCATTAAAGGCAGAAAGTAAAATTCCTGTATATATTCCTAAACCTATCGATAAAGGAATTAATAGGATTGCCATGGTTCTCCTATACTTAATCGCAAAATCTCTGATCCTGATCAATAGCTTAAATTTAAGATTGAACCTCGGAAAGATGTCTTCCAAATAGCTCAAAACCCATAGAAATGATAGTGGCGTAATAAAAAGCAGCACCCAGGAACCAAACGACATGGGCGAATCTATTCTGAATGTCAGATACAATCTCCAGAAATACAATTTATGGGTGAGGTCATAAAACAGGCATATCAAGGCAATTGTTATACCAATTGGGGCAATTATTGGTGCATACTTAACGATTGAGGGATATTCCCTTTCCTTTCCCAAAAGATAGAAGGTTGCAGCAAAAAATAATAACCCTGCTGCTAAACCTCCAAAAAACAAATCAACAGATATCGGCCAATGCCAAACCTCTAAATGTGGATCTATATTCGGTATGTTTCTTCCGCTTACAAAAACTTCTTCTTGCATGATCAAAACTTTATATTAAGTAATATACTTGAGGTTTGGTTCCAGCTTCAGGAGCTAAAGTTTTATAGGTCCGACTCTTCAAGAGTTTAGACACCTCGCTATTCGGATTATCAAGATCACCAAAATACATGCATTTGGTAGGGCATACCTCTACACATGCAGGCAACTGACCTTTCTCTAACCTATGATGACAGAATGTACACTTATCAATATATCCTTCAGGATGCTGATAACGTGCATCATATGGACAAGATTCAATACATGCCCCGCAGCCGATACATTCATTATGGGTAACCAACACGATTCCGCTCACTATAATATGACTTGCTCCGGTAGGACAACATCTTACGCAGGGCGAATTTTCACAATGATTACATCGTTCAGATTTCAGTTCCATTTCAATCTGTGGATAGCTGCCGGCTACAGTCTCAGTGATCCAATCTCTGCAGTATCCTATAGGAACATTATTCTCTGTTTGACAAGCAACAACACAGTCGCTACAACCTACACACTTTTTAGTGTCAATCACCATCGCATATCTCATGACTCTACAGTATTATGTGGGTTATCAGTTAAAATCTCTACAAAATTTCCGCGCATTCCGGTTCCACCCATTATGGGGTCTTCATAAACCTTCGAAATCAGCTGGGTATCGTTAATACCCTTGCCGTAAGCACGGGATAATTTTTTATTATCGTGTCCAAAGCCGTGAACCATGTACACCGAATCCCATCGGATGCGCTCTGTTACACGCACTTTTATCGGGAATGTGGAGGTCACTTTGTCCTGGTTTCTCAACCAGACTTCAGATCCGGAGGTCAATCCTAGAATTCGGGCCACTTTGGGGTTGACCCAAAGGTTATTCTCATTCATCAGATCATTCAAATTAGGATTGTTCGCCGTTCTGCTGAAGGTATGCATCGGGGCACGTCCGTAATTCAACCTGTAGAATCCGGCAGGCGGTTCAGGATGTTTGGTATACTTCGGCAGTGGATCGAATCCAAGATCCTTCAATTCCTTAGAATACAATTCAATCTTTCCACTGGATGTCGGGAAATTATAGGGCTCTCCATCCTTCAGATATAATCCACCTGATTTTCTCGGATAGTGTTTCACTCCTATTTTAATCATTTCTTCAATAGATGTTCCCATTTTATCCAATTGCCAGGCGATCACATCTTTATAATCATCATAATCGAAATATTCATTTAATCCGAGACGATCTCCTATTTGCTTGGCCACCCACCAACCTGGTTTTGAATCATATTTTGGTTTGACAGCCGGGAACCTTACAGCTATTGATGGTTCACGATTAGTGGCAGAACGAATTCCGTCGAAACGTTCGAGATACGTACATTCAGGTAGGACCACGTCAGCATAACCTGTTATATCCATAGGCATGGTATCTAAGACCACCAAAAATTCCAATTCATTCATTGCGTTCTCAAGCAGTTCTTTATTCGGAATAGATTTTGTCAAATTGGTACCTGCTACCATCCAGGCCTTTACAGGGTATTTATTATCCTCACTTGGCAGTGATGCTTTTATTACTTCCGTAGTAATACCCATTTGAGCAAGCGGATATTTCTCTCCTATTTCGGGCCAACCCCATTCAGGCTGTGGATATTTAGGCGACGGATATTTTGGAATACTTATGCTCTCTTTGAAGTAGAATCCACCGCGTCGTCCCCATGAACCCAGCAAAGCGTTGAGTATGGCCATGGCCCGAGCGCGCTGTGTATCATCCCCATACCAGGCCACATGTCGGCCGGGATGTATGATTACTGCCGGAGCGGCATTGGCCATCTCTCTGGCCGTCTTACGAATTTCAGCTGGCTTAATGGTGGTAATACCATAGGCCCATTCAGGACTAAAGTTTAATACATGTTTTTTAAGCTCATTGAATCCGGTTGTATATTTTTCAACATAGTCCTTATCGTACAATCCTTCTTCAATTATTACGTTCATCCAGGCCAGCATTAAAGCAATATCGGTTGCCGGTTTAATAGCCAGCCAATACTTCGACTTACTTGCCGCCGTAGAATATCTTGGATCAACGGTAATAATTGTAGCGCCATTATCTATAGCATCCGACATCTCCTGTACCTGACTGTTGTGCATGTTCTCACCTATATGCGAACCTATGAGCACTAAGCATTTGGTATCCCTGATATCTGTTGGTTCAGGAGATCCTACCCAGGAGCCAAACGTCAAAGCAAATCCTGCTTCTCTCGCGCCTCTGCACTGTGCATAAGCCGGTTCGGCAATGGTATCAGACCCATAGGCTTTGAAAAGATGTTCCAGGTGTTTTCCAGGTGAACCATGCTTTAATAAGGCAAATGATTCCGAACCGTATTTTTCTTTCACGGCTTTGAATTTACCCGCCACTAAATCTAAAGCTTCCTCCCAACTGGATTCCACAAAGGTTTGTTCACCATCAACCATTTTACGAATCAATGGTGTTTTAAGACGATCTGTGTCATTATACATACCCACACCTCCTGTACCTCTAGGACACAGTCTTCCATAACAGTGTGGATCAGTTTCGTTACCGAGGATCTTTGGAATATTACCTTCGCTATCTGAGTACGCCCAAGCGGCACATTTCCAGAAGCATACTTCACAATACGTTGGTGTCCGGTGTAATTTTTTAGCTACCTCATCCAATACAACAGCATCAAAAAATGGGCTGGTTCCAAACAGATTCAATGCGGTTGTTGATGCGGCTACACCACCAAGACCCAGAGCAGATATTTTAATGAATTTTCGTCTTGATGTACTCATTTGTCTAACTGATTTTTTCAGGATAAATTTATTCATATTCATTAGACCAGATTATGATAAAAATCATAGTTTGAAGTTTAACTATTTGATTTTCAGTGTTCTATATGTAACTTAAGTTACATAAGCACAATTCGCCTCTTGTACTTTTATGAAAATCAATCAATTAGAGATAGAGCCAGTTCTTTGATTTATTCTTTTTATTTTAGATGATATCTTTAAAACCTCGTCCTTCTTGAAAAAACCTGAGAAAATTGCTTTAATTTTCAGTTTATTACTCATTATTTTCTTCATTCTGATAAAATTGAATGTCACTCAAGACAATCCATCCGACAGCGTTTGGGATGATTACATTTCTTATAAAACCAAAGGCGAGTCTTGTTTAAGCTGTCATACAGATACCAAGGGTTATTCCGATTATCACAGTCCGGAATTGATCGGCTGCGCATCCTGTCATTTAGGAAATATCAAACGATTTAATAAAGATGATGCACACGAAGGTATGATCCTCATTCCGGGTAATCTCAATGATGCGAAGGCAACTTGTGGCAGCTGCCATCCCAATGAATTAAAGAAGGTAGAAGCGTCATTAATGACCACAAACAGCGGGATTGTTGCTGTCGACAAATTTGTTTTCGGAGAAGCCGACAGTCCCGATTATCACTATCATATCAAGGACATTCAAAACTCGGCATCCGACAAACACCTGAGAGATTTATGCGCTAACTGCCACCTGGGACTGGAAAAAGAGGATTACGGACCAATCGGACAACTCAGCCGGGGTGGTGGTTGTATTGCATGTCATCTGAACTATTCCGAAAAGGCCATTTCCGGACTTAATGAGTATTTGTCTTCCGATAAAACCGAATTACCGAAATTCCATCCGTCTGTTGATATTTTCGTCTCAAACACGCATTGTTTTGGTTGCCATAGCAGGTCGAGCAGAATCTCTACCAATTATGAGGGATGGCAGGAAACATTATTAGATGAGGAAGACATTCAAATCGATTCTACTTATCGGGTTCTGGAAGATAAACGAGTATATGCCCGAAAGACCGAAGATGTGCATCATAATAAAGGAATGCTGTGTATTGACTGCCATTCCTCCCATGAAGTTATGGGAAACGGTCAATCGTATTTGCATGAGGAACAGGCTGTGACATTACAATGCTCAGACTGCCATTTCAAGGAAAAACCAAATACCATACCCTATGATGAACTGGATGAGGAGAGTTTGTTGGTATGGCTCCACAGGGAATACGATCATACCGATAAGCAGATCATAAAAGTGGAAAAAGATGGCCACCCCCTGGTGAACACCTATGTCGATTCTCTGGGTAATGCATTCCTACTGAGTAAAAACGATAAGGCAGTGCATGAAATTAAACCACAATCTGAAATTTGCTCAAGGGATATGGCGCATCAGAATGTGAGTTGTTCCACCTGTCATTCGTCCTGGGTACCGCGATGCATTGGCTGTCATAATGCATATGATGCCAAGGCGGAACAAGCCTTTGATTTATTGGACAGAAAGTATGTCATGGGACAATGGAAGGAATATGTTGCTGAATTTGGATCGTCCTTACCTGCAATGGGCATACGGGAGCATGATGGATCAAAACAAGTGGAACCGGCGGTTCCCGGTATGATCCTGACTATTGATCATGGGAGCTTCCAGGGAAAAGCCGAAGGGGAAGATGTTGATTTCCACAGGCTTTATGCACCGAATTCACCGCATACTACAACAAAGGAAGTGAGGGATTGTAAATCCTGTCATGCCAATTCTGCCAGTTTAGGTTATGGTAAGGGTAAACTACGTTATGAGATCGAAAACAATCGCGGAAAATGGTTATTCACACCCGAATATGCCTTAAATGAAAATGATGGCCTTCCGGAAGACGCCTGGATCCCATTCTTAAAACCAGTGCATGATTCGGTTGTAAATTCCACCAGGACAGACTTCCGGCCATTTACCGTTAATGAACAAAAGCGAATACTAACCTTGGGTGCTTGCCTGAGCTGTCATAAGGATGATTCCGAAGTGATGAAAAGCAGCCTCACCAATGGATTTGAATTTGTTTTGAACAGGCGGACCAGGGATTGTGTTCTTCCGGTGTGGGATTGAAATTTTTAGGTCTTACATTCCAATAAAATTCAATCGCCTTTCGGGAGATACCTATCCATTTCCAGGATTTTCTCATTTAGTTCTTCGAATTTTCTTGTTTTCATAACTGGTAGAATCGATTCCCTGATATCATATCCATAACTTGATTTACTAGTCAGAATAATCGGAGGGCACTGAACGCGTTTGAAGACGTTTTTCTGTATGGTATCATAAAACCATTCTAAATCTCTCAGGAATTCTTCCGGTTCATCAATCTTCCATCGTGCCATAAGCTCTATATTGATATTGAGCTTTTTATGCAATATTCCCCCGAGATACCAACTCATAATATCCTCAATGCTCTTTTTTTGATAATTGGTGATCTCTTCCAGCAGTTTACAATGGTACCCGAACTTCATCGGGTCAACTTGGTTTTCTTTCAATTCAGCACTGGGTTGAATCTGATCCCTGGAATAACGCCAGAGCGCATCCGGCAAGAGCAGCTCTGAAATGATTTCCTCTTCAAATACCTCGTCATTGATATATCGGCACATCGCTACCACCTCAGATTTGGTAAGATCACCAATGGGTGCAATTGCTCCACCCCAG
>JABDPU010000066.1 GCA_013042625.1 Flavobacteriaceae bacterium
GTTCCGGCGACAGGGGTATGAATATTTGATGAAACATAACCACCCGACTTGGCAATAACCTGTCCGATTTCAACCTTATCTTTTCGGTCTACAATTATTTCCGAAGGAATACCAATATGCTGAGCAATGGGGACATAAACGACTTTGGGTACAGGCAACCTGTTTATCGCTTTGGCCGATGTTATTTTGTTTTCGGGCGGATGAATACCTCCTTTAGGAAATGTTTTTAGCATCGGTATTAACTTTCTTTATTACATCAACGATTAAAATTCTTTTGGGATTTACTTAAGCTTTTGCCTGTTTTTTGACTTTTACTTTTTTAGGTGGGAAATTGGTTTCTATTATTGAATCGGTCGGACAAACTTCAACACATTTTCTGCATAACGTACATACAGCAGGATCGATATACGCCAGGTTATCGGTCATTATAACAGCATCTTTCGGGCAGATATCTTCACACTTCGAACATCCGATACAGGCTACCGAGCAAGCTTTCCTGGCGATACCAGCCTTGTCTTGGTTCAGACAACCGACGAAAATTTTAAGATCCCTTTTGCGCCTTGGCCTCATTTCTATGATGTCTCTCGGACAAGCTTTGACACAGGCACCACAGGAGGTGCATTTATCGGTAATGATAACTGGCAATCCGGTCTCCTCGTTCATGTACATGGCATCGAAATCGCAGACATCAACACAATCTCCAAAGCCCAGGCAGCCATATTGGCAATCGGTTTCTCCCCCATAGACTAAAGAAGAGATGGCGCAGGAACTCGGACCCTCGAATAAGGAGGTTTTCGGACGAACCTCACAGCTGCCCTGGCATAGCAAAACAGCAACGGTTGGATCCTGTTCAGCAACTTCCTTACCGATGACCTGTGAGACTTGTTTCATAACATCATTTCCACCGACCGGGCAGAATAGGTCTGAAATATCTTCGGAATTAACAAGTTTCTCGGCGAAGGCTTTACATCCGGGAGAACCACATCCACCGCAATTGGCGGCAGGAAGTATATCCTCAACTTCTTCAATCAGCGGATTCTCATATACATAGAATCGCTTTGAAACAAGAAACAGGACAACAGCTGCAACCGTCCCTACGGAAGCTAGTAAAATTGCGCTATATAGAATCGAATAAATCATTTTAGACCAGCTTTATAACTGAAATATTAAAGGTCCTTTTGAAAAAAGGATCTAAATAATGTAATACAATATAGTAAGGCAATAGAACAACAAGCGCCAATAGTCCTGCCAGCCATTCGGGCAGGAAACCAGATGCGATCAATAATACGCCTAACATCAGGAAAAAAGGAAAAACATAAGCCCAGAATACAGCCTTAATTGCGGATTCCTTTTTAATCATCACGTTCACAGTTTCATGAATACTGAATGAATCATCAGTGTTCATAACTTCAACTTCTTTAACCCGGGATTCAGACATTCCGCAAGCCGACTTAATTTGGCATGAGTCACAATGTACATTCTCATCTAGGGAAACAATAACAGCATCTCCGGAAATCCTGGAAACGGTACCGGAGTGGATGAATGTGTTGTGTGAGACTAGGGAATCCATAACCCCTTTCGTTTATTAACAAATATATTAACGAAATTAAGGTTTACTGGAGTTAGATTATATGATCAATGTCAGTTTCGGGAATATAGATTATTTCAATGATTTTAGCTGATTCCGATAAAATATACTGATTCCTTCAAATTAAGATGATCATTCCGTGACATAGTCCTTAAGATCACAAGGGCCTTCGAGTAACACTCTCACGATTTGCAAAGTGCCGTCCTCCTTGGTTGCAATTTGCCATTTTATCAGTGAAATGGCTCCATTTTCAATTTCAATCCCGGTAATACTTCGGGGGTGAACACAACTTCCATCATTAAAAAAGGCGATATCTCCGGGCTCTGGAAAGCGAGGGCGATGGGTATGTCCGACCACCGTAAGCCGGTTATCATTGTCTACAATCCATTTTTTTATCCGTCTTTCAACTTTTATCAGCTCCTTATAATTCTTTGCCGGACTGGTTGGATCTGCAATTCCCATTACATTGAGTGGTTTCCATAATATCCTGACCAGGAAGCGGCTCCATCGCCAGAAGATATAATTCCACCAGTCGGCCTGATGTCCGTGTGTCATAAAAATTTCTTGTCCGGACTCGCTATGTTTCAAAACAATGGCCTCATTATATTCTATATTACAGAATAACTCAACATCTTCATCGGTCTTCGGATCGAAGTAGGTGGATAGATGTTTGCTGACATATTCCGGATCCCGGTATACCATATCGTGATTCCCCCATATCATATGCAGGCGCTCCTCCTCATGAAAAGCCCTCAGTAGCATAAATACATTCTTATGGGCATCCAGGATTGATCGAAAAGAAAGATTTTCCCATAATTCATCACCATCTCCAAGTTCACAATATTCATATCCGTTGGAATAATAATGTTTTAATGCGTGAAAATAGATATTACGGTTATTGGCAAAATCATCGGCGAAACTATTGTCTCCACGGTGACAATCACTTAAGAGGATGAACTTCGATCTGTCATTAAATGGAATTCTCTTTGCCTCATTGTAGGCGCGATCTAGTCGTTTTCTGGAAGATAGCAATAGCACAGCCCTAAATTACTCAATTTTTTCAAGGGTAATGTTTAGATCACCATCAACCATTAAAGCAAAAAATAATCAATAAGAATGAATGGCGTCAGATTCTATTTAAAGGCATTAAGTCCGGTAACATCAAATCCTGTGATCAACAAATGAATATCATGTGTACCTTCATAAGTAATTACACTTTCCAAATTCATCATATGTCTCATGATGGAATATTCACCGGTAATGCCCATTCCGCCAAGCATTTGACGGGCTTCCCTGGCTATATTTATGGCCATGTCTACATTGTTACGCTTTGCCATGGATATCTGTGCTGAAGTAGCCCTGCCTTGGTCCCGCAGAACTCCAAGCCGCCATGTAAGCAACTGCGCTTTGGTGATCTCGGTAATCATTTCAGCCAGTTTCTTTTGTTGAAGTTGGAACTGACCAATAGGTTTATCAAACTGAATACGTTCCTTACTATATCTAAGAGCCGTATCATAGCAGTCCATAGCTGCTCCTATTGCTCCCCATGCAATTCCGTATCGTGCTGAGTCGAGACAGCCAAGCGGTGCACCTAATCCGGATTTATTCGGAAGAAGATTTTCTTTAGGGACCTTAACATTATCAAAGATCAATTCTCCGGTGGCACTAGCTCTAAGCGACCATTTGTTATGAGTTTCCGGGGTACTGAAACCTTCCATACCACGTTCAACGATCAGGCCATGAATTCGTCCTTCTTCATTCTTAGCCCAGACTACAGCAACTTGGGCAAAGGGTGCATTCGAGATCCACATTTTTGCACCATTTAAAAGATAATGGTCACCCATATCTTTATAATTCGTTGTCATTCCGCCGGGATTTGAACCATGATCCGGCTCAGTTAGTCCGAAACAACCCATCCATTCACCTGAAGCCAGTTTAGGCAGAAATTTCTGCCGCTGTTCTTCAGTACCATATTTCCAGATAGGATACATGACTAAAGACGATTGTACAGAAGCTGTACTTCTCACACCGGAATCGCCACGCTCAATCTCTTGCATAATGAGTCCGTAAGAGATCTGGTCAAGTCCGGCACCGCCATATTCTTCAGGGATATAAGGTCCGAATGCCCCTATTTCGGCCAGGCCGTTTATAATTTGTTCCGGGAATTCTGCCTTTTGAGCATACTCTTCAATAATTGGAGAGACATCGCGTTTAACCCATTCCCGTGCCGCATCGCGAACAAGTTTGTGTTCGTCGGTTAAGAGCTCATCTAATAGATAATAATCAGGTGCTTCGAATAAATCTGGTTTCATGAATTTCGGTGATCTTATTTGGAATGCAAAATTAACAAAAAGCAGTGGCAATAAACAGCATTTAAACTGCAGTTTTTGATCCTATTCAAGATAAAGATCGATCAGGCCTTCCGGGGTGGCCACCTCGATGGTTTTGTTTTTCCGATCAACTTTTTTAATAAATTCATCATTCATAGGGATCAACAGCTCGGTACCTTCCCTATCTACGACAAATAAGGCCTGGGCTGTACTGTCATTTACAGAAACGATTGTCCCAAGAGGTCCGAATTTTTGATCGACAATAGAGAAACCTATTATTTCATGGTAATAAAAGGCATTGCCTTCAAGTTGCGGTAATAATTCCAGCGGAAGATAAATTTCTGCCTTGATCAAGTGTTCGGCTTCAGTTTCACTATCGACGTCTTCAAATTTTATCCGGAGAAGGTCACTTTTATGTAACTGGGAGTGCTCAATAAAAAACGGAATGAAATCTCTGCGAACCTGGAGAAATACCGCATCAAGGTTTTCATACAGTTCGGGTTGATCGGTATCCAGTTTAGCTAAGAGTTCACCTTTAAAACTATACTTCCTGACGATGGTTCCCAAGTAGAAGCAATCTGATTTCTTCATGGCTCAATAAAAAACCCAGCGATTAGGCCGGGTTTAAATATATGAAATGTTCATTAAGTCTATTCTTCCTCGTTCGAGGCTTGAGCAGGAGTTTCATCTTCTGCTTTCTCTTCTTCAACAGCTTCCGCAGGAGCCTCTTCAGTGGCTTCAACCGCTTCTGCAGGTGCTTCTTCAGCGGCTTCAGCAACCTCTTCTTTTTTGGCCTCAGCAGGAGCTTCTTCTTTAGCTTCAGAAACCTCTTCTTCAGTTTCCACCGGAGCTTCTTCCTTAGCTTCAGTAACTTCTTCTGTAATTTCAGCAGTAGCCTCTTCAGCAGTTCCCACTTCAGCCTTTGCTCGTTCGGCAGCTTCTTCTATAGTTTCGGTGTTCACATCGACAGCCTCTTCAGCGGTTTCAGCTACGGTTTCAGCTTCCCCGGTTGCTTCTTCTTCAGTAACTACAGGAGCAACTCTGGCTTCCTTAACAGCTTTTTCTGCTTCAAAGGCTTTGGCCTTAGCATCTGCTTTTGCTTTTGCTAATCCATCTGCCTTAGCCTGGATTTTTGCAGCTTTTTCTTCAAGCCATGCCGCTAATTTCTTATCGGCTTCTTCCTCGGTTAAAGCGCCTTTTCTAACGCCTTCTGCCAAATGTTTTTTCATCATGGCACCCTTATAGGAAAGTATTGCTCTTGCTGTATCTGTAGGCTGAGCACCGTTTTGTAACCAACGAACGGCTCCGTCAATATCTAATTCGATTATTGCAGGATTTGTATTAGGGTTGTAGACTCCTAATTTTTCCAAATATTTACCATCTCTTTTCGCTCGAATGTCGGCTGCGACGATCCAATAAAATGGTTTTCCCTTCTTTCCGTGACGTTGTAATCTGATTTTAACTGGCATAGTAATTAAATTTTAAGGTACACGACCCTGGTTATTAATGAGGCGGCAAAGATATTACATTTTTCTAATAATCAACTATATCTTATGCTTTTTTATACTACTTTTGAGACTCCTTTGAATCAACCTATGAGACGGTTTTTTAGCATATTTATGATCGGCCTGTTATTCTGGTCTTGTGGTGATGATCTTCAGGATAATACACCTTCCATACAGGGTATTCAGAACGGTGAAATACTATGGAAAGCCAGTGGTTATAATGTTCAGACAAGCGGAAACCTAACTACAATTACTGCAACAACAAATACCAGTACACTTCAGCTTATTATTCCATCGATTTCTGCAGGGACTTATATATTGAACAGTTCAAGTAATGCCATGGCGACTTTTGAGGAAAATGGGGTATTTTATTCCACTGCAAATGACGGAACAGGCAGTCCGGTTTATGTGAGTGACGGTATGATCGATATCGAATCGATTGGCGGAGGAAATAATGCCATTACCGGGACTTTTATGTTCAATGCCTTTGATGATAGCGGCCAGCTCACGGTTAATTTTATTGACGGAGTAATTTTCAGAATTCAGCAATAAAAAAGCGGCCATTAAGACCGCTTTAAATTATCTGGGAATCAATTTATTCTTCCAGTGTTCTTAAATAATTTACGATAAGCCAAACATCTTCTGTGTCAGGTATCTTTTTTTCATAATTCGGCATATCGTCTCTTCCGATATAACTTTTGTAGAAAAGGGCACCGTCGGAC
>JABDPU010000069.1 GCA_013042625.1 Flavobacteriaceae bacterium
TCCGATTTTATCGTTGGAGCAATTGCAGAATATTAAACTGTAAATGAGAGTCGAAACCAGGAAACAGGAAATTATCAGAGTAGCTGCTACCTTGTTCAAAGACAAAGGTTACAGTGCTGTGACAATGCGTGATTTGGCCAAGGCAATGGGTATAAAGGCGGCGAGTCTGTACAACCATATCAATTCAAAACAAGATATACTAAAGGACATTATCATTTCTCTTGCTGAAGAGTTCACAGCAGGAATGGCAACAATAATGGCATCCCAGGTCAGCAGCCTCGATAAACTCAATCAAATTATCGCCCTGCATGTTAATATTGCGGGTAGAAATACAGATGAAATGGCGTCTCTTAACAACGATTGGATGCATCTTGAAGAAAAATTGGAATACTACCTCCAACTGCGCGAAAATTATGAAGCTAATTTCAGGTCAATCATTAAACAAGGGATAGGTACGAAAGAAATAATCGACCTGGATCCCGATACCATTCTGTTTTCCATTCTCTCAACACTTCGGTCGCTATACCTGTGGATTCCTGATCACGAAGACTACAATCCGAATCAGTTTGCAGCGGAATTGGCAGAGATATTACTCCACGGAATTAACAAATAGTTAGAGAATATTTTTGTAAATTTGTAAGATAGACTAACAAATGTTAGTTTAATCAAAAGCTCGACTATGGCAGAATTTCATGAGGTTAAAATATCTGACCTGTATCATGAAACCAATGATACTGTTGTTTTGACTTTCGACATTCCGGAGAACCTGCAAGAATCCCTCAGGTTTATACATGGACAACATTTGATCCTAAAAAAATCAATCAACGGAAAACAGCTTAGGCGTACCTATTCGCTTTGTACCAGTCCGGATGAATTGATCTGGAAAGTTGCAGTAAAGCGAATTCCCGGAGGAGTCTTTTCCAATTTCGCCAACGATGAGCTAAAAATTGGCGATTCCATTGAAATCATGAAACCATCGGGTAAGTTCTACGTTAACTGTGAGCCCGAGAAAGCAAGGAATTATATCGCATTTGCAGCAGGTAGCGGAATCACACCTTTGATGTCAATAATAAAAACACATCTCAATCGTGAACCCGAAAGCACATTCAAACTATTCTATCTTAATCGCACTTCGAAGTCAATTATTTTCAAAGAGGAAATTGAACAATTGAAGAATATGTTCTTCCAACGGTTTCATGTTTTTTATTTCCTGACTCAGGAACAACGCGATATTGAATTTTTAAATGGAAGATTTGATAAAGAGAAAATGGATATTCTTACCAGTACCTTTATTGATATTGAAGATACAGCGCATTGTTTTCTCTGTGGGCCAAAGGATATGATATTCCTGGTTAGAGATGAACTGAAAGCAGCCGGAATGCCCAAAGAACGAATTCATTATGAACTGTTCTTCTCGGGTGAACCGGGAGCAAAAGACCTGCAGATTTCAGAGACACTGGATAAAATGGCCGACGGCACCGAAGTGACCATTATAGATGGTGGAAAGGAATTCCATTTTACTATGGATGAATCCCACCAAAGTGTTCTTGACGGGGCCCTTGCAGAGGGTGCAGACCTGCCATATGCCTGCAAAGGAGGCGTTTGTAGCACCTGTAAATGCAAAGTATTGAAAGGGGAAGTAAAGATGAGATTAAACTATGCACTGGAACAGGATGAACTGGATCAGAATTTTGTTTTGAGCTGCCAGGCCGTTCCGGTATCAGATAAAATTATTGTTGATTTCGACGTTTAATAAAAAATTTATGAGTGAAGAAAAGATAAAAGACTTGGAAAATCAGTTTGAAGAACGTATTGCCCGGGATGATAAAATTGAACCTAAAGATTGGATGCCTGAGAAATACAGGAAAACACATATCAGGCAGATTTCCCAACATGCTCATTCCGAGATCGTTGGAATGCTCCCTGAAGGTAACTGGATCACAAGAGCCCCGTCCCTTAGGCGAAAGGTAGCCCTTCTGGCCAAAGTCCAGGATGAAGGCGGACATGGTTTATACCTGTACAGTGCGGCTGAAACCCTTGGCATCTCTCGTGATGAGATGATAGAACAGTTACATTCGGGAAAAGCCAAGTATTCAAGCATATTTAACTATCCTTCTGTAACATGGGCTGATATTGGAGCCATAGGGTGGTTGGTTGATGGTGCAGCTATTATCAACCAGGTAGCTTTATGCGGAACATCATTTGGCCCCTATGCCAGGGCAATGGTTAGAATCTGCAAAGAAGAGAGTTTTCACCAACGGCAGGGTTACGAAATTATGCTGACCCTGGCCAATGGTACTCCCGAACAAAAAGCTATGGCGCAAGATGCTTTAAATCGCTGGTGGTGGCCTTCACTTATGATGTTCGGGCCAAGGGATGAGGATTCCCCAAATACAGCATTGTCTATGAAATGGAAACTCAAACGCAAAACCAACGATGAGTTGCGTCAACAGTTCATTGATCAGACAGTTCCCCAGGCCGAATTGATCGATCTTAAAGTTCCGGATCCCGATCTCAAATGGAATGAAGAGCGAGGGCACTATGACTTCGGACCAATTGACTGGGATGAGTTCTGGCAGGTAGTTAAAGGACATGGACCCTGCAACAGGGAACGTATGGAGGCACGACGAAGTGCCTGGGAAAATGGAGCCTGGGTGAGAGAAGCTGCCATGGCACATGCCGATAAGAAAGCAAAGAAATCATTAAATAAAGCGAGTTGATATGAAAAAAAATTGGCCACTTTGGGAGGTGTTCGTCAGAAGTAAAAATGGATTGGAACACCGTCATTTTGGAAGTCTGCATGCTGCAGATGCCGAAATGGCACTTGAAAATGCGAGAGACGTTTATACCCGAAGGAATGAGGGTGTAAGCATATGGGTTGTGGAGTCAAAATATATCACAGCTTCTAATCCCGAAAACAACCCCGAGATGTTTGAACCGGCAAAAGATAAGGTATACCGGCACCCGACTTTTTACGATTTACCAGATGAAATAAAACATATGTAATGAAAGAGAATCTGTATCAATATATATTAGAGATAGCAGATAATTGCCTGATCCTTGGTCAAAGGCTGGGAGAATTATGTGGTCATGGGCCGAATCTCGAAACAGATATCGCCTGTACCAATATCTCCCTTGACCTTTTGGGGCAGGTAAGGAGCTATTACCAGTATGCGGCACAGGTCATGGAAGATGGCCGGACTGAAGATGATATTGCCTTCATGCGAATGGAAAGGGAATATCGAAATACATTGTTGGTGGAACAACCTAACACAGATTTTGCCTTTATCATCAGCCGGCAGTTTATGTTCGATCTGTATCATTACCTGTTTCTGAAAGAGCTACAACATAGCCGCGACCTTAGTTTGTCAGCGATAGCAAGCAAATCGATCAAGGAGGTTAGTTATCACTTGCGATTCTCATCAGACTGGATGAAACGATTGGGTGATGGCACAGAAGAAAGCCAGAGAAGAATGCAGGCAGCTATCAATACGCTTTGGCCGTACTTCGAAGAATTATTTGAAATTTCTGATGCAGGAAAAGCACTTATTAAAGAGGGCATTGCAGTCGATACCAAAGGCCTGAAAAAAGACTATTTAAACAGTGCCAGGGAATATCTTCAGGAGGCCAACCTTATTATGCCTGAAGTGGAACATTTTATGAAGGGTGGAAAATCTGGTGTGCATTCAGAGCATATGGGGTATATCCTTGCAGACCTTCAGTATATGCAACGCGCTTATCCTAACATGAATTGGTAATTATGGAAGCCTTGACTCTTCACATCGATAAACGACTTATTTCTATACTCGAAAAAGTACCCGACCCGGAGATTCCCGTTCTCTCTGTCATTCAAATGGGGGTGGTAAGAAATGCCACAGTAACAGGAAATAAGGTCCTGGTTAAGATCACACCAACATATAGCGGATGTCCTGCTATGGATGTTATTGCCGAAGATATTATTAAAGCCTTAGGCGAGGAAGGTTATAAAGCTAAGGTCGACCTTATACTGGCTCCGGCATGGACAACCGATTGGATTACTCAGAAAGGCAGAGATGCATTAGCTAAATATGGCATCGCACCACCATTGAATGCGACAGCCGACAAAGCTGCCCTGTCAGGAGATAAAAAATTGGTAAAATGTACCCTATGCGGATCTAAGAATACCAGAGTGGTAAGCCCGTTTGGTTCAACACCTTGTAAAGCTCTGTTCCAGTGTGAGGATTGCAAAGAACCGTTCGATTATTTTAAATGTTTGAAATAAACAGGAATTCATTATCATGAGTGATAATCCAATTTTACTGACTATCAAAGATCATGTGGCTTATATTCATCTGAACAGGCCTGAGGTTTTTAATAGTTTCAATAAGTCCATGGCTCTGGCCATGCAAGATATTTTGGATAACTGTGCCGGGAATGATGCCGTACGATCAATTGTCATCATTGGCAATGGAAAGGCGTTTTCTGCCGGACAGGATCTTAAAGAGGTTACCTCACCCGAACTCAATCCCGGATTGGATAATATTTTAAAGGACCATTATAATCCTATAATTACACGAATCCGTAAAATTCAAAAACCGATTATAGCAGCTGTAAATGGTGTAGCAGCCGGAGCCGGAGCAAATATTGCACTCTCATGTGATGTTGTGGTTGCCGATGAAAAAGCCAGCTTTATACAGGCCTTCAGTAAAATAGGTCTGATTCCCGATAGCGCAGGAACCTTTTTCCTGCCGCGTCTTGTTGGTTTTCAAAAAGCTTCTGCCCTGGCCATGCTTGGAGACAAAGTTTCAGCTGAAGAAGCCGAACGCATTGGAATGATCTATAAAGTGATTCCTGCTGAAACCTTTATGTCAGAAGTTGAAAAGCTAGCCTCTAAACTGGCCAAAATGCCTACAAAAGCACTGGCATTGACCAAAGAACTGCTGAATAAATCCATGTCGAATAACCTGTCGGAACAACTCGAACTTGAGCTGAATGCTCAAATCGAAGCGAGTAATACACATGACTACAATGAAGGTGTTACCGCCTTTGTAGAAAAACGACAACCAATTTTCAAAGGTATATGATAGTTGGTGTTATTGGTTCCGGAACCATGGGCAGTGGAATTGCTCAGGTAGCAGCAACAGCTGGAAATATGGTACTGCTTCACGATGCAGACCCTACTGCATTGAAGGTATCAGCAGATAAATTATCTCGAATCCTGGATCGCCTTATTGAAAAAGGCCGAATGGATAATGAAGAAAAGTCACGTATTCAGAATAATATAAATTACGTTTCAGAATTAGGTGATTTGTCAAATTCCGAAATTGTTATAGAGGCAATCGTTGAAAATCTTGAAATTAAACAAAATCTTTTTCGCGAATTGGAATCAAAGTTGAATGATGATACAATTATTGCCACCAATACATCAAGTTTATCAGTCGCAGCTATTGCATCTGCATTAAAAAAACCCGAAAGATGCCTGGGGATTCATTTTTTTAATCCGGTACCACTGATGAAATTAGTGGAGCTTATCCCTGCCATTCAAACCGATGATGACTTCGTGAAAAAGGCACAGCACCTATTGAATTCATGGGGAAAAACCATAGCTGTGGCTAAAGACACGCCCGGATTTATTGTAAACCGGGTTGCCCGGCCATTTTACAGTGAATCTCTCAGGATATACGAAGAAGGAATGGCCGAAGTCCATGAAATTGATGAAAGCTTAAAACAACTGGGTGGATTCAGAATGGGTCCATTCGAATTGATGGATTATATAGGTAATGATATTAATTATGCAGTAACTGAAAGCGTCTTCAGCGCCTTTTATTACGACCCCAGGTATAAACCGAGTTTCACTCAGAAGAAATTAGTAGAAGCCAACTACCTGGGACGTAAATCTGGTAAGGGGTATTATTCCTATGATGAACAAAGCAAGAAAATCATAGATAAAGAAGGAACCCTTGATGAAGTCAGGGGACAGATGATCCTCGACAGGATCCTGGTTATGCTTATCAATGAAGCTGCCGATGCTGTTTATCTTAATATCGCCTCGGTTGATGATATCGATTCAGCCATGACAAATGGAGTGAACTATCCAAAGGGATTGTTGAAATGGGCCGATGAAAAAGGTATGGCATGGTGTGTAAATGCAATGGATACCCTTTATGACGAATACCATGAGGGTCGTTATCGTTGCTCAACGCTTTTAAGGCGAATGCTAAGAGAAAATAAGACCTTTTATTAATGGATGCAGAAACCATAGTGAAAAATATGTATGAAAATGACGCCTTCAGTCAATGGCTTGGCATATCAGTAGATGCTATTAGTCCGGGCTATTGCAGGCTGAGTATGAAGGTTAAAGATTCTATGCTTAACGGCTTCGGACTGGCTCACGGCGGCATTACCTATAGTCTCGCAGATAGTGCACTGGCATTTGCATCAAATTCGAGAGGGAGACATGCTGTTTCCGTTGAAACATCCATCAATCACCTTGAAAAACTAAAATCAGGAGATGCTGTGTTTGCAGAAGCAACCGAGGTGTCTTTAAGAAATACAATCGGACTTTATCGGGTTGAAATCAAATCGAATTCTAAACTGGT
>JABDPU010000072.1 GCA_013042625.1 Flavobacteriaceae bacterium
CATCCCGAGATTACCGATGGAGATATTTATATCTACGGAAATTATAACAATTATGCACTCAACGATTCCAATAAAATGGAGTGGAATTCCAGTAGTGGACTTTACGAAAAACAAATGGTTTTAAAGCAGGGATTTTATAACTATAAGTACGTAATTGTGGATGCAAATAATATCTTACATGAGGGCGCAATAAGCGGTGATTTTGATGTGACGGAGAACAATTATAAGGTGATCGTGTACTACCGAGATTTGGGTGCACGCTACGACCAAATCATTGGCCTTGGCGAAAGTACTTCCTTAAAAATCTCAAACTAAGCAGTTTAAATTGTTAAATTTAACTTAGAAATTGGCTTTTTATCCCATGCCCGCAGGGAATTTTAGTATTTTTGTGTACTTTTAAAACGAGAGCATTAACATCAACCATGGTTCAACAAGTTACCAGAGGAATTAAAATTTCAGTAGAAACCAATTTTGAAGGCACGTTCTTCAAGAATTACAAGGTGCATTTTGCATTTGGGTATAAGGTGACTATTGAAAACCAGAGTAAGGACTCTGTTCAGTTAAATTCTCGTCACTGGAGAATCCTTGATGCACTTAATAATGTGGAAATTGTTGATGGCGAAGGTGTCATAGGTAAAAAGCCTGTTTTAAAGCCTGGAGAATCTCATACCTACAACTCAGGATGCTTGCTTTCATCTCCATTCGGTGCCATGCAGGGCCATTATAGTATGGTCAATTTCACAACTACAAAAAAGTTCAGAGTTGTTATTCCTACTTTTAAACTGAGTGCACCATTCGCACTTAATTAATAGGTTTTAAATATTCAAAACGATAGATCTTCCCATCCTGATGGACATGGAAGAACTTGCAGTTGCTATAATGCACGAAGCTGTAGTCCTTACCATATATAAATGTGTCGTCCTCTACCTTATATAAACCGTGCACATCGATATGCCCTACAGGTGAAATTCTTCTGAACCTGAAAATCATTACGTCTTCAGTATTATGCAATTCATACCATGCGCCGGCAGCTATTCCACTCAACCATTGCGCGTGTACCATAGTGCCATTTACCGACCTCGGCTTTAAGGTTCCTACAAAATTTGGTGTGTGACCGCTCAGCCTATCTAAAAAGTATTTTCGGTTTTCGGCCAGGACCGACGAACTAAATTCATCGATCGTACCGAATTCAGATACTTCGTAAACATGATCCTGGGTATCGGCAAGTATCACATTGCCGATAGTGCTGGGAGTAAACCATGTTGAACGTTTTAAACGCCGAACAATTCTTTGGTCTGTAACACCTGCTATCAATGCTCCGGTTACGAATCTGGCACAATTACAGGCGTCATCAATAAAGGCGGCATATCTTATAAAATGCCTGGTCTGCATCTCAGTTATATGTGAGCGCGCCCTGTCATAATCGACCCGGTCACAAACTGATGCCAGCAATTTTCCCTCACCATGAGTTAAATGAGGATTGGTAGACAGGAATTCCAAAATCTCATTCAGATTAACAATTCTACATCCGTCGAGTTGGGCTTTTAGAGGGAAATCTAACTCATGATCTGTATCCTTTCCCCTTACCCTGCCATTGGGTTCAGGAGTGATATACCGACCGAAGTCATGGTATTCAAGTTCTCCGGTTTTTTTATCGATAAGAACCAGGGCCGCATGGCCTGCTCTAACATAATTTTTCTTTCCAATTCCAAAGTATCGCAAATAAGGCGAGTACCATTCATCAGCAACCATTACCACGGTTTCCGGATAGGCCATTACAATCATTAATCCCGAATCAGCCATTGTTCAACTGCGAAATTTTAAAGGCTTGAACTGATTTTTCATTAGCCTGCAAATCATCATAGATCATCTGCACTTCAGATCCCTGCTTCATAACCTGGGTTACACTTGTTGTCCGTACCTTACCCCTGTCCATAATCACACCATATTCTTTATTTCCATCACCTGCAGAATGATGGAATTTCCAGATCGAATCGGCATCAAGATCTGTTGAAGATTTGAAATTATTAAACCAATGGTTCCTGGCAGCTTTCATCTTGGAACTATACAATGAAGATGATGACCAAATCCTGTTACTTTCGGTAACTTCAGTGAGATGTTTTTTAAAACCATCCCAGATCAGCTCCATAGCTCTAAGATCATCCTTCCATTCAACAATTATCATTGTGAATGGTTCTACTTGCATAAGGTTTAAATCATCAATTTCCTGCCCAAGGTTTTCGCATACCATCAGTTCCTTTGCAATTTGACCCCGACTGATTTCGTATGGTGGTGTTCTGTGGTGTTTAACAAAGGCTCCATTTAACACACAGACCAGTCTTTTTTGTTCGCTTATCCCAATCCAGGTCCCTCCTGCACGACTATCCTTCGGATATAACAGATGGCCTCCAGCATCGGAATAAATCTGAGGCGGATGAGTATATCTATCAGGTGCTTCATCACGATTTGATGTCAGGATGAAGTCATTTTTTTCATGTCGAATAAAGGTAACTGTACACATGGATAAAATAGTCCGATTAAGGGATCGTAACTTACAAAAAAATAAATATATGACAACTAGTCTTAATCGGTTTCGCTTCATGCAAACTGATCAAAAAAATGTAACTTTGCAGCTCTAAATTCTTTCACAACTGAAAATAAAATAACACTATGGCATCTGGATTTTATAATGTCCCCAAAGCAGTTAATGAACCGGTAAAATCATATGCGCCCGGAAGCCCGGAACGCAAAGAATTGATTTCCACTTACAAGAAAATGTATAAGGAGCAATTGGATATCCCATTTTATATTGGGGGTCAGGAAATCCGGACAGGCAATACTGTGGACATCAATCCACCTCACGATCATAAACATAAGGTTGGGCAGTTTCATCTTGCAGAACGATCTCATATAGAAGAAGCCGTCACATCGGTTCTTGAAGCAAGGAAAAAGTGGGCCGCAACGCCATGGCAGGATCGTGCAGCGATTTTCTTAAAAGCAGCAGAATTATTAGCCGGACCTTATCGCGCCAGGATGAATGCAGCAACCATGATTGGCCAGTCTAAAAATGTCTTCCAGGCGGAAATCGATGCGGCATGTGAAATGATCGATTTTTTCAGGTTCAATGTCGAATTCATGACTGAGATCTACAGCAACCAACCGGAATCTGCTCCCGGAATCTGGAACAGGATGGAATACAGACCACTTGAAGGTTTTGTGTATGCCATTACTCCGTTCAATTTTACATCAATCGCCGGAAACTTACCTGCTTCTCCGGCCATGATGGGTAATGTGGTTATTTGGAAACCTGCACGTACTCAAATATATTCGGCCCAGGTCATTATGGAGTTATTCAAGGAGGCGGGATTGCCAGACGGTGTTATAAATATGGTAACCGGAAACTCGGCCATGATCACCGAAGTGCTGCTTGATCATAAACATTTCTCAGGTATTCACTTTACTGGGTCAACCGGAGTATTCAATAGTTTCTGGGAGCAAATTGGAAAAAACATGAACGCCGGTAAATATATTTCCTATCCCAGAATTGTGGGAGAAACCGGGGGTAAAGATTTCGTATGGATGCATCCGAGCGCCGATCCGAAACAAGTTGCAACAGCCCTGGCAAGAGGTGCTTTTGAATACCAGGGACAGAAATGTTCTGCAGCTTCAAGAGCATACATTCCGGAAAGCAAATGGAATGACGTAAAGAACATGTTGACTGAAGATGTAAACTCCTTTAAAATGGGAAGTCCTGAAGACACCTCAAATTTCATCAATGCTGTGATCGATGAACGAGCGTTTGATAAACTTGCTTCTTATATCGATGCCGCGAAGGCAGATGATGATGCTCAAATAATTGCCGGTGGTAACTATGATAAATCTTCAGGATATTTCATTGAACCGACAGTTATCGTAACCTCCAATGCGAAATATGATACTATGTGTACCGAATTATTCGGTCCGGTTCTCACCATCTATGTCTATGAAGACAAGGATTGGGAAAAGACACTTGAATTGGTCGATCAGACTTCGGAATATGCCCTTACTGGTGCCATATTTAGTGCAGACCGTTATGTAATTGACCAGGCTACGAATGCCCTGGAAAACGCAGCCGGTAACTTCTATATCAACGATAAGCCTACAGGAGCAGTTGTTGGACAACAGCCATTTGGCGGAGCCCGGGGATCGGGAACAAATGATAAGGCCGGTTCGGTATGGAATCTGTTACGATGGGTTTCCAACCGTACCATAAAGGAAACATTTGTACCTCCGACGGATTACAGATATCCGTTTTTAGGTTAAGACTTTGAAACAATAAATACTTTGAAACCTCAAACCCAGTTTGAGGTTTTTTGCTTACAGTTTTTCATCAAATTTCTGTTGTTAAATTCGTATCTTATGGTTGCTATTTCTCAAACCATTTGACATGCGAAAAAATTACTTTATTTTCATTTTGTTGTGCCCCTTGATTTTGATCTCTCAAACTAATCCACTAGATCTCTTTAGTGAATTGGATAAATCAGAAATGACAACCGACATCTTATTTAATCATGCACTAAGCTTTTCCAAAATTGCTACTCCTGAGCATGACATGTTTTCAACGAATAACTTTTTCCAAGGCTACAATGAGCTGGCTGCAGCCGACAAAAATTATCGTTTTAAAGACTTCAAAGAATTAAAAGATGCAGCCGCTAAAAGCAGGCTGACAGGAATCATACCAATAGGTTTAGTCTATTCTGAATTTGAGGTAATCAATAATGTTGCCTTTGAAAATGGAGATGTATTCATGGCCAATGGAAAGCTGCGTAAATCAGCTGTTTCCGAGAATCCCATTTTTGAAATTAAACAGAAATTATTTGCAGCGCCCTTCAGGGATCGCCTAAAACATAGATCATTGAATTTCGTTTTAGACGGAGAATTTTTCGTGAATACTACCCAAGACAGAATAACAGATATTCGAATCGACTTCGACGATGGAAATGGGTTAAGAAAAGTGGAAATAGGTCAGGTAATTAGCGTAAACTACTCTTCTTCTGGCACTAAGGAATTGGTATTTAAAATAATCCTGGAAAGCGATGACATTTTTAGCAGTAAATCGTCGATAGAGATAAAAAGTGATCCGGTGATCAATGGTTCCCGTGAAGCACAAATCTCCTTTGTCTCATCTTATACGCCGGATCTTTCAGCTTACGGAGAATCGGTGAGCTATCCCGGAGAGGGTGAATATGAAATATTTCTTGATACCGATAATGGCGTGCTTGATAAGCCAATCATTGCTGTTGATGGATTTGATCCCGGAGATGGCAGGACCATTATTGACATATATAATTCATTAAGTTATATCGGTACTGGTGGATCTCAGAATTTTGCTGATGATTTGAGAAGCCAGGGTTTTGATATTGTTATTTTGAATTTCCCTGTTTACACTAGAGCTGCTGACATGGCAGTAATTGATGGCGGTACAGATTTTATAGAACGCAATGCATTACTTTTAGTAGAGCTGATCAATATAATCAACACAAGTAAGACAGGAAGCGAACAAAATGTAATTATTGGTCCAAGTATGGGTGGACTAATTTCCAGGTATGGCTTGAGCTATATGGAAAATCAGAGTCTTTCCCATGATACGAGGTTATTCCTTTCCTTTGATTCACCCCATAGGGGTGCAAATGTACCGATTGGATTGCAACATATGATTAATTACTTGGCATTTGGATTAGGTGCCAACAATATAGTAGAGCTACAGGATTTTATAAATGGATTTGCAAAATCAACGGCGGCAAGGCAAATGCTGGTTGATCATCTTGAATCACATCTACTGGGTGGAAGTCTGGTGGATTTTGATCCGGCATTAGTTTTACCTGCTCAACATCCATGGAAAACAATCTTCGACACAAATGTCAATGGTTTAACCGCTAACGGATTTCCTCAAACAACAAGGAATGTGGCCATTATTAATGGTAGCGGAATAGGCAATCCTTATCCTGACAAATTAGGAGGTGATGTCACTCCAGGTTTCAATTTACTGGATGATAGTTTCACAATAGATGCGGGTACATCAACTGTGGCAAATCTTGAAATAAACTATACTCCTGCAACGGCGAGTGGAAGTCAACTGGTAAGCTCTATCGCAATAACTGCATTTGGATTTCCTATACTATCAGCTTCGGCTAATTCACAAGCATTTTCATACTCAGATGGTATTGATGCTGCGTCGGGCGGGCTTTATGAAATGTCTCTTATTGGAGGAACTGGTACAGGAGTGACCAATGATTTTATTAACGCTCTTAATGGAGAGTTTTTCAATTTTATTCCGTCAATTAGTTCGATTGCACTTGAGATTACAGCTAATGGTGAAATCGACTGGTATCATGATATCAATATCGGATCAGGCAGTCCGCCAATGGCTCCTGCCGATGTCATTGACAGCACACCTTTCATCAACTGGTACATGCCTGATAATAACGAAGAGCATATCGATTTGACCGATCAGGGAGTGGCCTTTGCCTTAAGTGAGATCATTCCGGAAACCTTAAGTGAAGGTAACCTGGATCCACATACCATCCGCCTTTTGAAAAATCCTATAGATGACTATATCAGTTTGAGCAGTTCGATTTTGATCGAAAAATCGAAATTGTCATTGTATGATCTTTCAGGAAGGCAGGTAATTCTTAAGGATTTAGGATCATGGCAGTCCCGAAAAGATATCAAAATTGATTTATCATCGGGTATTTATATCATGGAACTAAGCGCGAATAATGGAAAATGGTTGACCAAATTGGTAGTGAGATAAATTAAAACTCGCTCAAGCCGTATTCATTAAGGACTATTTCCCATTCCTTGCTTTCTATGATTTCGAGGATTCCCTGGGACAACTTTACTTCCAGTTCTTTCTGACTGTCACTCAGTCCGAATGCATAGAATTGCACGTCAAATTTCAAGGGCAGAATTGTCAATCCTGTCAGGCTGGAGTCCTGTGCCATTCGATACCGGAGAATAGGTTCGTCATAAAAAAAGGCATCGAGCTTATCAGCCTGCAAATCATGAAGACCTTCAAATGCATTGTCATAAGTTTTTAAATCCTTGAAGAAATGTGAATTCAAAAATGCGACCGTACTGGTACTCCCAACAGTGCCAACTCGTTTGTCTTTAAAAGAGTTAAAGTTCATTGAACTGGAGTTTAATTCATTCACTGTCATACTGGATGCAACGCGAGCGGTAAGTCCGGAAATAAAGAGTAAACCAATAAACATCAACAAAAGTGCCACCAGTTTACCGGGACTGCTTTTAGGCGCCTTATCACCATAACCAACTGTCGTTAAAGTTACGGCCGACCACCACAGGCCATCCCAAACACCTTTAATTCCGCCTCGAAAATGATCCGGGTTCTTCCGACGTTCAAAATACCATCCGAATAATCCGAAAACAGAAATGAGCAATAACAGTCCGCCCATTCCTTTAAGAAAATTGATATTGAAAAACCCACGGACAAAAGTCCCGAAACGCTTTAAGGAAGAAGACTCCGGAACGGCAATAGTTGAGTGTGACGCGAAATAGGGCATGGTAAAATCAATTGTTTTTTTACGATCTGCCGTAATAGTCAGGGGGTTGATGCAAACGTCAATAATATCGGATTCCAGGGCTGGAATCAATTCTGAAAAAGTCATCTCCTCGAACCTGTATTCCAACTCAAGGTCTTCAGCTAGTCGGGTCCATAACCAGGCATTAATACCTCCAATATTCCCATTCGATTTCAAAAGGAAAGGAGGAGCGTCACTGTATCCTATAACGAGAGTATCCTGTTTTTCACGCTCCTGGGCATGGCCGGTAAATACCATCAAGAACAAAATTCCACATATTTTCCAGATCAATCTCATGCCAATAAAATTAAGAATAATTGTGTAGCCATTGTATCAGAGTTTTAGATAGACTACTTTTTTGGTATCGAAAAACTCTTCTTCAAAATAATCACTCAGAGGATATATTTCAACATGTTTGAATTCCTTTAACTCCTCTTCCAGATCTCCACCCTTCAAATATAGAATTCCATTTGGTTTATCATTAAAACCAGACTTACTGATTTTCCCTTGAACCCATCCGGCAAATCGGGGCATGGCTGTTACGGCCCTGCTGATTATAAAATCATAATTACCTTGTACGTCCTGTGCCCTTAATTGCGAAGCTGTAACATTTTCCAACTCCAATGATTCCGAAATTGCATTTACAACCTTAATTTTCTTCTGAATGCTATCGATCAAATGAAAATTGCATTCAGGAAACAAAATAGCAAGGGGTATTCCGGGAAACCCACCACCAGTTCCAACATCCAATATATTCGACCCAGGTTTAAATTGTATAACCTTTGCAATTCCGAGGGCATGTAAAACATGCCTTTCATACAATTGTGCAATGTCCTTTCGGGAAACCACATTAATCCTGGAATTCCAATATTCGTAGAGAGGTCTCAATTGCTCAAATCTGGACTCTTGAACCTCAGTCAGGTCAGGAAAATATTTCTTAATAATCTCCAAGAGAATAAAATTTCAACAAAAATAGAAGAAAATGTGTGTATATTTAATCTTTCATTAGGAACTATAGAGACAATAATTGGCTATCTTTAACGCCTGAATCTAGAAAATTAGGAAAACTTATTCGATGCAACTGAAATCACCTACTCTGACCTTTTCACGGACCGATTCCGCAAAATTTTTTCGAACCTTAAATAGTCGTGTTAACGCCTATTTCAAAGAGAACAATATCAAAAAAACAGGAAACTGGATGCTTTGGGTAAAGACTGTAGTCATGTTCAGCATATTCCTATCTCCTTATTTCTTATTACTAACATTGGATCTTCCGGGATGGCTTCAGCTTATCCTAACGGTCGTGATGGGTATAGGAATGGCTGGCGTAGGAATGAATGTCATGCACGATGGTAACCACGGATCATTTTCACAGAAGTCCTGGATAAATCGCCTGATGGGCAGCAGTATCTATATCCTGGCTGGAAATGTTTATAACTGGAAGGTTCAGCATAATGTTTTACACCACACCTACACCAATATTCATGGCCATGATGAAGACATGGATGCGGGAAGCCTTTTACGCTTTTCAAAACATGCCAATTGGAAATGGTTTCACAGGTTTCAACATTATTATTCCATAGTACTTTACGGCCTTCTAACGATTAATTGGGCCATTACCTCCGATTTCAAACAGACTTACAGGTATATGAAAAGGCGATTATCCTATGGAAAACTCCCAGATCCGGTAACAAACTGGAGTAAACTGGTCATAGCAAAAATCATTTACGTCGTCATCTGGATCGTAATTCCCTTACTCATCCTTGATATCGCCTGGTGGAAGATATTACTCGGATTCTTTATCATGCATTATACAGCCGGCCTGATTTTGAGCGTTGTATTTCAATTAGCTCATATAATGGATGAAGCTGATATGCCTTTACCAGAGGAAAATGGAACCATGAAAAACAGCTGGGCCATCCATCAATTGCATACTACGGTTAATTTTTCAACCCGTAACCGTCTGCTTAACTGGTTTACAGGAGGTTTAAATCACCAGGTTGAACATCACATTTTCCCTCACATCAGCCACGTACATTACAACAAAATATCAAAGATTGTAAAAGATACAGCCAAGGAATTTAACCTTCCGTATAACGAGTATAAGTCGATGAGAAAAGCTGTCGCTGCTCATTTCCGATTTCTTCGCGATATGGGAATGAAACCTTCATTACAGATTTAATGAATACCTTAAAGCAATCACTTTCAGAACGAATTAACCGATTGTCGACTTCACAAACTTTGGCCATGGCAGCCAAAGCACGAGAACTTCGTGAAGAGGGAAAGGACGTGATCGGATTAAGTCTTGGTGAACCCGATTTCAATACTCCCGATTTTATTAAAGATTCCGCCATTAGAGCCATTCAGGATGATTACAATTCATATACTCCTGTTGACGGTTATAAAGAATTGAAACAGGCCATCAGTACAAAGTTTAAGCGTGATAATAATCTCGACTATGACCTGGCACAAATTGTGGTTTCTACTGGAGCCAAGCAATCCCTGGCTAATGTTGCCATGGTCATGCTAAATGACGGTGATGAAGTCATTTTACCTTGTCCGTATTGGGTGAGTTATGCTGAAATCATCAAACTGGCTGAAGGAATTCCGGTGGAGATTAAAACATCTGTAGAGAATGATTTTAAAATGACTCCCGAGCAGCTCAGGGAGGCAATTACTCCCAAAACAAAAATGCTTTGGTTCAGTTCACCTTGTAATCCGAGTGGTTCGGTTTACAGCAAAGAAGAACTAGCGGCACTTGCTGAGGTTCTGGATGATCATCCCGATATCTATGTGGTTTCAGATGAAATATATGAGCACATCAATTTTGCAGGTGAGCATTTCAGCATTGCGCAGTTCAGTCAAATGTATGATCGTACCATCACGGTTAATGGCGTATCTAAGGCTTTCGCTATGACGGGTTGGAGAATCGGATTTATTGGAGCTCCTGCATGGATTGCCAGGGCTTGTAACAAAATGCAGGGCCAGATAACAAGTGGAGCCAATTGTATAGCACAGCGAGCGGTAATCACCGCTATGGAGGCCGATCCATCGCGTATTCGGTATATGATTGATGAATTTTCAAAACGCCGTGATCTTATACTGAATTTACTGAGTTCTATTCCAGGTTTCAGGGCTAATGTTCCTGAAGGTGCATTTTATGTCTTCCCGGATATATCTTATTTCTTCGGTAAAACATTAAACGGACATCAGATAAACAATGCAACCGATTTTTCGTTGTATTTACTGGAAGAAGCCCTGGTAGCGACAGTGACGGGGGATGCATTTGGTGATCCTAACTGTATTCGCATATCTTATGCTGCTTCAACCGAACAGATAACCGAAGCCATTAAAAGGATAAAGGAAGCTGTATCTTAAATCAATTGCAAAAGCCATGTTCGTTTTAACGAAATCATGGCTCTTACGTTGCACTTACTCCTAAATAATAAATGATCAACATTTATACGTTTTCCGGGAATCAGATTCCCGCTTTTAATCTATCGATTCTATTTCCTTTTCCTTAAAAGGAAATGATTCGAACTATTTTTTATGTGGGTGTTTGAGTGATCTGCTCAGAACAACCGTTTGACTGGGAAATTCCAATACTTTACAGTAGGACTACCGCCAATACAATTGCAAATACAGAAAGCTTGACAAGGGTTTCAGCATTAGTAGTGAAGTGATGCTGATAGCTTTTTAGACGCTGTCTGGTAGCGAAAATAGATTTTGGCTTTGAATTGAAGAAGTTGGTCTTTGCAACCTTCTTGAATTCTGAGTTCAAGATACCTTCATAGGTCTCTATTACAGGTATATTTTGCTGGATCGGTAATGGATCTATTTCTTTTCTTAGAACTATGGATCTCATGATATGAATTTTAATTGATTACGATAATATGACGGAGATTCATATATTTTGTTACAACTCGTATCGCAAGTATAGCGTGGGATACAGTAGTTTCTTCCCGGAAATATCATAAATACTGATAGTTCGGGAATATGTTAAAATTTTACGAATTATCCGAAATGACTAAAAAATCATCAGCGATTTCGCCAGAAAAACGGGGTTAGAAGTATAAGAACTGTGAATAATTCCAGTCGCCCGATAAGCATAAGAAAAGCCGCCCACCATTTGCCAATGCTTGGCATCTCATAAAAATTATTAACCGGACCAAATTCTCCCAAAGCTGGTCCTACATTACCCAAACTGGAGGCTGCAACCCCAATGGCCGATTCAAAATCCAGTCCGATCATAGAGAAACCTAAAGATCCCAGGATAAAGGAAAGCATGTATATAATAAAGAACCCCTTGATATTGAATACGATTTTTTCACTAATCGAATGTCCATTATAGCGAACAGGTAATACTGCATTCGGATGCAAGGTGCGCTTAAATTCAAGAAAACTATTTCGTATCAGGATCAGGTGACGAACCACTTTTACCCCACCGGAGGTACTACCGGCAGAACCGCCTAAAAACATCAATCCGAAGAAAAACACCAATAGAAACGGCGTCCAGGCGGTGAAATCTGCCGTTACAAATCCTGTTGTGGTCACTACAGCAAGTACCTGGAAGAGCCCATGCCTGATGGCACTTTCGGCTTCTCCCCATACCATCGGGTGATTTACGGTTGAAGCAGAAGGATCTGCTCTGAAATATATGATAAGGGCCGAAACAGTCGCAAAAATCAAAAGGAAACGCCAATACAGTTTGAACTCTTCGTCTCTTATTATGCGCTGAACACGGCCTTTGAAGGCAAAATAACTCAGAACAAAATTCATCCCTGCAAGGAACATAAAAACCATGATGATATACTGGATCATCGGACTGTCATTCCAAAAGGCCAGGCTTTCATTCTTGGTGGAAAAACCACCTGTGGAAACCGTGCACATGGAATGATTGATAGCATCAAAAAACGACATACCAGCCAGGCTCAAAAACAAAGTTTCGGCGGCGGTATAGCCAACATAAATTAGCCAAAGACGCTTAGCCGTATCGGTTATCCTGGGATGTAATTTGTCGGCACTAGGGCCGGGTGCTTCCGCAGCAAACAGCTGCATACCACCAATCCCGAGCAAAGGAAGAATGGCAACAGCAAGAACGATTATTCCCATGCCGCCAATCCAGTGAGTCAGGCTCCTCCAGAATAAAATACCTTCAGGCATAGCTTCAATATCATTCAGAATGCTTGCCCCGGTAGTGGTATAACCTGAAATCGTTTCAAAAAATGCGTTGGTAAAACTTGGGATCGTATCGGTAAAAACATAAGGCAAGGTCCCTGAAAGTGCCATGATCAGCCACCCAAAAGTTACAACAAGATACCCTTCTCGCTTATTCATTTCCCTGTTGTGCTTCCTTGTATTGAGCATGATAAAAACCCCCACAAATATTGCCGTAACACCTGCGAGTGTAATATCGGTGGCAACGCCATCACTGTAGATATAGCTTATCAAGGCCGCGATAAGCATAAAGCCACCATTGAAGCAAAGCAGCAAGCCTAAAAAATGTAAGATGATCTTGAAGTTCAAGCGCATATTAAAAGAAAAAGCTCTCTACCTTTTTGATAGATTTACGTAAACAGCAAACGACAATTCTATCACCTGTCTCTACTGAATGGTCGCCCAAGGCAATCAATCCTTCACCATCTCTAATAATTCCACCTATAATTGCCGTTCTTGGAAAATTCAAATCTCGAATTTTCTTTCCATTGATCTTGGAGGTCGGTTTTACATAAAATTCCAACAATTCAGCATTCATGTTGCTCAATTTGGTCATTGCAACCACTTCACCTTTCCTGATATACCTGAAAATTGTATTAGCTGCCAGTAATTTTTTATTAATCAGTGTATCAACACCAATGGAATGCGACAACTCAAAATAATCGATGTTTTCAACCAGGGCTATGGTCTTTTTTACACCCTTCGATTTGGCTACCAGGCACGACATGATATTCGTTTCTGAATTTCCGGTGACTGAAATAAACGCATCCATCTCAGAAATATTTTCTTCATCAAGGAGCTCCACATTTCTACCATCCCCATTTAGCACAAGGCAATTGCTTAATTCATCGGCAAGTTCAAATGCCCGTTCCCGGTCTTTCTCAATAAGCTTTACCGTGTATTTACCGGATGACAGAGATTCTGCAGCCTTGGATCCAATTTTACCACCCCCAAGAACCATTACTTTTTTAATGACGGTATTAACACGTCCGGTAAGTTTACAAAGCTCTTCATCCCCTCCTTTTGAAGTCATAAATACAACATGGTCACCTTCCTTCAGAATAGTATCTCCCCTGGGGATAATTGTGTAATGAGTTCCGTAGCGTTGAATGGCTATAGGAACAAAATGGACATCAGGAACAAATTCGGCTGCTTCTTTAACCGTTTTATCAATAAAAACTGCACTTTTTGATAAATTGAGGCCAAGCATAGTCAGAGCACCGTCTTCAAACTGATAAGTGTCATTAAAAGCTGCCTGATTCAGAAGCAACTCTATTTCAGAAGCCGCAAGTGATTCAGGTGAAATCAATTCATCTATCCCGAATTTGGTAAAACCTACCTCATCCTTATAGTCGATGAATTCTGTATTGCTTATCCTTGCTATAGTCTTTGCAGCACCTAATTGTTTAGCGAGGACGCATGATGTGATATTGGTAGTTTCTGAGGAGGTTACACCTATTACAAGATCGGCCTGGCCAACCCGTGCTTCATTTAATACGGAAATGGAGGTAGCATCGCCCTTTATTACCTTAATATCCAGATGATTATCGGCATAGGTAAGATTTTCACGTTTCGTGTCGATTAGGGTGATCTCCTGAGATTCGTAGGACAGTAGTTTTGCCAAGTGGAATCCGACTTCTCCGGCTCCGGCAATAATTATCTTCATTGAAATTTAGTTCTGAAAGACCTGCAAATATACTCTAATTTTAGGGATTTGTTATCGAATTCAGTTTCTTTGCAAGCGCAAAGCGTTGCATGATAAGCATGTCGGAAAACATCAAGCCATATAAGGACAGTGAACTGAGCAAAAAACAGCAGGTTACGACTATGTTTGACACCATTTCCGGTGAATATGACGGACTAAACCGCGTAATCACTCTTGGAATTGATTTAAAATGGCGTAAAAAAGTAGTCGCCATGGTTGCAGCTACCCATCCTAAAACCATACTCGATGTTGCCACAGGAACAGGAGATCTGGCCATTGCCATGACTGAAACCGGTGCCGAACGCATCATAGGCCTGGACCTAAGCCAGGGAATGCTTGATGTTGGACAAAATAAAATAAATAAAAAGGGATTAGAGCAGTCGGTTGAAATGGTAATTGGAGATTCAGAAAATCTGGCTTACGAAAATGACAGTTTTGATGCTATTACCGTAGCCTTCGGGATTCGCAATTTTGAAAACCTGGAAAAGGGATTATCTGAAATTCTGAGAGTCCTGAAGCCAAACGGAATCTTTGTAATACTGGAAACCTCGGTACCAACAAAAACACCCTTTAAACAAGGATATTATCTCTATACCAAATATATCTTGCCAGTTATTGGAAAGATCTTTTCAAAGGACAAATCAGCCTACTCCTATTTGAGTAAGTCGGCTTCGAATTTTCCTTATGGTGAGGCTCTTAACAATATTTTGACTAAAATTGGGTTTATTAATGCGACAGCATTACCTCAAACATTTGGTTCTGCAACAATTTATATAGCCTCAAAGTAATATGATGACGCGATTAGCTATGTTTTTAATGCTTGTGATTTCAGTACAGTTTGCTGAAGCACAGCTTTTTGACAAAGAAAAAATTCAGAATAACCAGAACTTCGATAAATCCTTATTGTCATGGGGATATTACCTGGGATTCAATAGCTATGATTTTAATTTCGACTACAACCAGAACCTGAGGGATATACAGGTAGAACGCTCTGCAGGATTTAGTGTTGGGCTTATTGGGAATTTACGTGTCTCAGAACATGTTGATGTACGCCTTGAGCCCGGACTAGTTATCACTAAGCGTATTTTGCGATACCATCCGTCTTATTTTTTTGGAATGGAATTCAATGATGCTGATCTTGAAAGGGAAGTCAGATCAACATATATTCATGTTCCTTTACTATTGAAACTTTCAACGAAACGTGTCAATAATATAAAACCCTTTATAGTAGCAGGGCTTTCAACAGCCTTAAACCTTTCCAGTAACCAGGATAATCCCGATGATAACAGCGTTGGCGAATTCCGAGCCAAGAAAAGCGTAGTTTTCTACGAACTGGGATTTGGAATTGACCTGTATTTATTCTGGTTCAAGTTTACACCTTCAGTAAGGGGTGTATTCGGTTTTAACGATGAACTCATTCGCGATGCAGACCCTAACAGTCCATGGACGGGAAATGTGGCCAGCATGAAGACCAGGGGTCTCTTTATCAATTTTACTTTCCAGTAAGAGCCCTTCTGAATTCGCTTAAAAAAATTGCCACGGCATTAGCTACATTAAGGCTTTCTGTCTGCTGATCATCCCCAAATCTGGGAATGGTCAATTTTTTTCCAAGCTTCGAATTCAATTCTTCTGAAATACCATGAGATTCACTCCCGAAAACCAATATGCCTGAAGACGGCAGATCGGTGCTGTAAATATTCGCACCATTCATTACCGCACCATATGATTCCATACCCGAATTTTTAATGAAAGAATCAAGGCTGGTATAGGTTATATTCACACGTGCAATAGACCCCATAGTCGCCTGGACCACCTTTGGGTTATAGCAATCGACTGTATCACTGCTGCAAACCAGGTCTCTTACATCAAACCAATCACATAATCTAATGATTGTTCCCAGGTTACCGGGATCGTTGACGGCATCGAGTGCGACTATTAATCCGGAGTGATCAATGGGAACTGGTTCCGGTATTTTAAATAAAGCCAGGGCATCTGGTGGAGTCTTCATGGCACTTATTTTGTTCATCTCCTTTGATGTAATTGTATTCCTCTTGTCATCCGGAACCACAATTTCCAACGTAGTTGTGTATAGGTGAACCAATGAAACCCCTGATTTTATAAGTTCGAGAATGGATTTCCTCCCTTCAGCGATAAACAACTTATGGGAAGAGCGGTATTTTTTATGTTTTAAACTGTTTATAAGCTTTAATTGGCTTTTACTTAACATTCAAATAACGTATTTTTGAGCGTAACCCTCGCCGGCTTAATGGGATCTAATTTATTATTCTGTTGTTGAAATACCCCGTCAAATACATATTGCTGACTCTTGTCCTGATCGGTACATTTACTTCATGCAATGTAGTTAAAAGAGTTGGAGAAAACCAGTTTCTTCTTACCGATGCAGCTATTGAAATCGATGGTAAGAAAACCAACAGGGAAGAAATAAATAATCTGCTTTACCAGCGTCGAAACACAAGGGTTCTAGGGGTTCCTTTGCGACTGCACATATATAACCTGGCACGCCCGAACCGGGATTCTTTGTTTGAAGCCTGGTTGGATAAAAATCCGAAAAAAAGGGCCAGAATGAACAGGAGATATTCTAAAAAGCAAGTTGATAAGCTTAAAGAATCAGCATTGGGCTTCAATAACTGGTTAAAAAATACCGGGGAACCACCTACCATTATCGACTCTGTAAGGACCAATAAATCAGTTCAAAATCTTAAAGATTATTATTTTATCAATGGCTGGTTCGATCGGGAAGTGTCCTATAAATTAGATACCGTTGCAAACAAACGGGCTAAACTCACATATTCGGTTGCACCGGGAGAACCCTATTTTATTGATAGTGTGAGTGTAAATATCGCTTCAAATCTCATCGATTCACTTTATACTCTGAGTAAAGACAAATCGCTGATCAAATCCGGACAACAATTTAAGGTACTTGACTTTGAAAAAGAACGGGAACGTTTAAACGATGATTTCAGAAATCTCGGTGTATTCCATTTCTCTGAAGATTATATAGAATTTGAAAACGACACCATCGGTAAAAACAAAAAGGTTGATGTAGCGGTTCAGATCAAGAACAGGATAATCAGAAATGAGGATTCGACTGCACGAGTACCCTTTAAAATGTATAATATACGCGATGTCAATATAATAACGGATGATGCGTTTGAAAATCGTGGTAAAACCTTCTCCGACTCAATTTCTTATGAGAATTACAAAATATGGAGTTATGGGAAAATGCGTTATAAGGCCAAGGCACTGACAGATGCCATTCTCATTTCCAAAGGAAAGATATTCAGGGATATTGACCGGACCTATACATTCCGATATCTCAACGAACTTCAGACCTTTAAATATCCTAATATTGAATATGTTGAAAACGAAGAAGACACAACCCTGACAGCGAACATCTACCTCAGTCCGAGAAAAAAATTCGGGTTGGGTTTCGACTTCAATATCTCCCAGAGCAACATTCAAACTGTGGGCTTATCATTTAGCACCTCCCTACTTACCAGGAATGTATTCAGAGGGGCTGAAACGCTTGAGATATCTGCTATCGGATCGATTGGTGCTTCAAAGGATGGTTCGGAAAACGATCAACAATTTTTTGATATCAATGAAATCGGGGCAAACCTCAGACTGACCATTCCAAGGTTCTTTTTCCCGATCAATACCGAGAAGATTATTCCAAAATATATGTCACCCAGTTCAAGGGTTTCTCTTGGATTTACCAGTCAGGCCAATATTGGATTGGACAAGCAAACCGTGAATGGTATCCTTAATTACCGCTGGTACCCTTCACAATCTGTAACAAATGGCCTGGATCTGTTTAGTGCCCAATATGTGAGGAACCTGAATCCGGGTAATTATTTCAGTGTTTATCAGAATTCTTTTAACCGGCTAGAAGATATCGCCGTTGATGTTTACAATACCCCATCGGAATTCATTGAAACGGTCAATGGAGAGGATCAGCTCATTCAGGACAGTGCCGATGAATTTATCGATCTGGTACTCGCCGATTCAGGATTTGAAACGTCTAATCCGGACGATTATCAGCAGGTGAATAACATCAATGAACGAAAAGAGCGATTAACCGAAAACAACTTGATTTTTGCCACAAATTTCAGTTATTCAAAGGATAAACGTGAGAACGTCTTCGACGAAGATTTTTCAATATTCCGTTTTAAGGTGGAGTTTGCAGGAAATTTATTATCCACCATTTCAAAGCTTATCGGGGAACAACAAAACAGTGACGATAAATATGAACTCTTTAATGTAGCCTTCTCTCAATATGCGAAGACTGAATTCGACTATATCAAGCATTGGGACCTCGGAAGACAAAATGTATTTGCATTTCGCAGCTTTTTTGGCATTGCCATTCCTTATGGGAATTCAACCAGTATTCCATTTGCCAAGAGTTTCTTCGCGGGAGGTACTAATGATAACAGGGCATGGACTGCCTATAACCTTGGACCAGGCAGTTCAGATAGTAATGATGAATTCAACGAAGCCAATTTGAAACTTGCACTTAGCATGGAATACCGGTTCAATCTGTTCGGAAGGATGAATGGCGCCTTGTTTGTTGATGCGGGAAATATTTGGAATGTTCTGGATGACGTTGAAACCCCTGGAGCATCATTCGATGGATTTGGTTCACTCAAGGATATCGCCGTTGGTTCGGGTTTTGGAATGCGATATGATTTTGGATTCTTCGTATTAAGAGGTGATATCGGATTCAAAACTTATGATCCCTCTTATCAGCTGGGCAATCGTTGGTTTAATGAGTTTAACTTTGCGAATGCCGTTTATAATGTTGGAATAAACTATCCATTCTGATACAACAACACCTTACTTATCGTTTTTACTCAATTTGATCCCGGCATATATAAAAATGACTATTTTTGTAGCCTAATTCTAACCAATAATATCAATTCACAATGAGTCATTCTATAAAGCCTGGTGTAGCAACCGGAAGAAAAGTTCAAGAAATTTTTCAATTGGCAAAATCAAAAGGATTTGCACTACCTGCTGTCAATGTAGTAGGATCTAATAGTATTAATGGTGTTCTTGAAACGGCAAGAGACCTTAATGCCCCGGTTATTATTCAATTCTCCAATGGCGGAGCATGCTTCAATGCCGGGAAAGGATTAAGCAACGAAAACCAACGTGCAGCCGTTGCAGGATCTGTTGCGGGCGCGCATCATGTGCATTTATTAGCTAAGGAATATGGCGTACCTGTTATTTTACATACCGATCACTGCGCAAAAAAATTGCTTCCCTGGATTGATGGACTTATGGATGCCGGAGAAGCACATTACGCCAAAACCGGAGGATCATTGTATTCATCACATATGATCGATTTAAGCGAGGAGCCGCTTGAAGAGAATATAGAAATTTGTAAGCGATACCTCGAAAGAATGAGTAAGATTGGTATGACCCTTGAAATTGAACTTGGAATTACCGGAGGCGAGGAAGATGGTGTAGATAATACAGATGTAGATGTATCAAAGCTTTATACTCAACCCGAAGAAGTAGCCTATGCATATGAAGAACTAAGCAAAGTAAGCGATCAGTTTACTATTGCAGCGGCCTTCGGAAATGTTCACGGTGTTTATAAACCCGGAAACGTGAAACTTACACCAAAGATCCTGAAAAACTCCCAGGAGTATATCTCTGAAAAGTACGGCTTAGGTCATAACCATATCGATTTTGTTTTCCACGGAGGATCCGGATCTACAGTTGAGGAAATTCGTGAAGCAATTGGTTATGGTGTGATAAAAATGAATATCGATACCGATATGCAATATGCTTTCATGAGTGGTATCAGGGATTATTTCAAGAAGAACGAAGCATACCTGCAATCGCAGATCGGAAATCCGGAAGGCGATGACGTTCCTAACAAAAAATACTATGACCCAAGAAAATGGCTAAGGGGCGCTGAAGATGCTTTTGTAGCCAGATTGAAAAAAGCATTTGAAGATCTGAACAATGTCAATACCTTATAATTATTTGTTACATTTACAAGACTAACTAACTAAATAATTACTGCATAAAATGGCTTGGTTTAAGCGTAAAGACAAAGGCATTCAGACACCTACAGAGGCTAAGCGAGATACGCCCAAAGGCCTGTGGTATAAATCTCCTACGGGTAAGGTAGTAGATACCGAAGAGCTCGAGAAGAATTACTACGTAAGTCCGGAAGACGGTTACCATGTCAGAATTGGAAGTAATGAATATTTCGAAATTCTTTTTGATGACGACAAATTCAAGGAGCTTGACGCTAAACTTGAATCTAAGGACCCTCTCAAGTTTGAGGATACAAAGAAATATTCTGAACGTGTTAAGCTTGCAAAGGAGAAAACCAATTTAAAGGATGCAGTAAGAACCGCTGTTGGTAAGTCAAAGGGAAAAGACCTTGTGATTGCATGCATGGATTTTTCATTTATCGGTGGATCTATGGGAAGTGTTGTAGGCGAGAAGATCGCCAGGGCCGCTGATTATTCCATCAAGAAAAAAATACCCCTTTTAATTATTTCGAAATCAGGAGGAGCTCGAATGATGGAGGCTGCACTTTCATTAATGCAATTGGCAAAAACTTCAGCCAAGTTAGCTCAACTTGCTGATGCGAAAGTACCCTATATTTCACTATGCACCGATCCAACTACAGGCGGTACCACGGCCTCTTTTGCCATGTTAGGTGATATCAATATCAGTGAACCCGGAGCCTTGATTGGTTTTGCCGGCCCCAGGGTTGTTCGCGATACTACAGGAAAAGAGCTTCCAGAAGGATTTCAAACCGCTGAGTTCGTGAAGGAGCATGGTTTTTTAGACTTTATTGTTCACCGGAAAGATTTGAAGGATAGGATCAATCTCTATCTCGATTTGATCACGAATCAACCACTTAGGGAATAAAATAAAACGGCCTGATAGATAAACTAACAGGCCGTTTCTGGCATCTAAGCCATCTAATCCCTAAATTAATAAATAACTAACTTTTTAATTACCTGACCTCTCGCTGTTGAAATCCGAAGCAAGTACAATCCTTTTAGATGACTTAAATCAAGGTTGATTCTGGGAGTGCTTTCTGTGATAAGCCTATTAATAATTCGTTTTCCATTAAGATCAAATTGTGCGATGCCATCGGTCCTATATCATAAATGTGGATCACGTTCAGCATATCAGTGGTAATTTGCAGGGATATCAACTGGAACTTTCAGGTTTTCAGGATTTGGTACCTGTTTCACGAAGTTATACCCGGCGCATCAAAACGCTTTTGTTAAAAACATAAAAAACGGCCCGAAGGCCGTTTCTTTTATCCCTAAAATATCATCAGGTTAATTCAGTACGATATCCACTTCTTCGCCATTGGCAAAGGTAAAGGTGGCCATATTATCGCAATCTCCTTCTCCATAGTCGAAGACACCCGAGAAATTCGTGCGCTCAACATCAATTGAACCGCTTACAAAGTAGAAGCAGATCACTTCACGACGGAGAGGTAGGATAACCTCATAATTATGTGTATTCCCATTAATAAAGGTTGTAGACCAGTTTCCGGTAATTTCAAAAACGTTGTCGCTAAAAAGACCCGGAGTATCA
>JABDPU010000074.1 GCA_013042625.1 Flavobacteriaceae bacterium
TAAGGGGTAACACACCTTCACTTTATCTTTAAACTCCGTCCATAGTAAGTCTATGGTACTGGTATAGATATACAGACCACCTGTTAGAAATGTATTCGGATGGTCTTGTTCAGTGAATCGTATTGAAAACATAATGGCTACATCCTCTCGTTCCAGCCTGGCCCAGTCATTATCTACTTTTTTTACGCATTTAAATCCCAATACTTCCTCGTAGAAGCTAATAGTTTCTACGATATTGTTGGTTTCTAGCATGGGTATGAGTTCTCTGAGGCTCATTTTATTCTGAAATGGCTTTTAATGTTTTTTCAAAACACAGGCTATTGTCAACGCCCTCATAGGGTCCATAGTTCGGGATACGTGAATACCCACGATTCTCATAGAGGGCAATGGCCTCGGGTTGGCGTTTACCTGTCTCAAGTACACAGCGTTCATAACCTAACTCATATGCCCAGGATTCCAGGGCGAGCAGTACCTGGGAGGCTAGCCCCTTTTTTCTAATATCTGGTTTCGTGAACATGCGTTTGATCTCCATCGATGATTCACCAAAAGGTTTCATCGCTCCACAGGCAACAGGTATTTGATTGGAATATAGCAGGATGGCATGATCAAGATTGGCAATGCCGTTAAATTGATCATAAAAGCTATGATCATCACCATCACGAACTGCTAATTCAGCATTCAGTTTTTTAACCATCGCTTTGAAATCCGGATGCGTTGAGTCGATTCTTATCATATGTGATGAATTCAATTTTTGCTTCATGATTTCAACTCAAAATATGGGTTATATATGATACCGACCAGGTTGTTCCATGGATCTCTAACAGTGGCGACCATTAATTCACCTCCAACATTAAACGGTTCTTCTTCAACTTTGGCCCCAAGTTTCAACAATCGATTAAACGCTTTGGAGATATCATCTACGCCCCAATAGGTCTTTATGTTGTCGGTTTTCACTTCGTATTCCCGTTCCTCAGGCATAAGTCCCAGTTCATATCCACCAATGTTGAAGCCTACATAGAAGGGTTCGTCGAAATAGGGTTCTGTTTCAAAGGCATTGGTGTACCATTTCTTAGCTTCTTCTAAATCGCTGACAACATAACAGCACGTGCGTAATCCCTGCATGCTCATGGTATAGAATCTTTTATAACGCTTATCTTATAGATTTTGTAATCCGTCACAGGATCAAGGTCGATTAGTTCGAATATGAACTCAGTGGTTCGTCCTGGCCAGATATTTAAAGTTTTTGTCTTACTGGTGGCAATATGTTTGCCCTCTGCATCATAGAGTTTAACTCCAACCCAAAGCCCCTGGAATTTTTCATCAGACTTATTTAAAATAACACCTTTAATGGCCTGATTCTCACTTGAAGTATCCATTAATTCCGAAGAAACCAACTCAAACCGGTCATCGAAATCATCGGTGCCGAGGTAATAGACATAGAATAAACCTAAAAGGATCAGGGCCAGAATAGCGAAATAAAAATAACGGCGATTCATAATAGGGTTGTTTCCTATAAAGATAAATAATGGGGACGAGAATTCATGGATTCAATCTTCCATATTTGATACATTTACTGCGGAACGCATTATTGCGGATAGGTCAGTAGCAGCGTAGCTATTTGAAGGCCGTCATACAAAACATGGGCATAAACCAGCGGCATAAACCGTCGTATTTTAAAATAGAACCAACAGGCTACAATACTTTTGATGCCAATTGTTACCATCCCATATGGTCCCTGAACCCAATGTGCTAATCCAATGATAAGACTGGTGAACAGAATAACACTTATAATCCAAGTAAAAGATTTGCTGAATTTCCATAAACTGCTTAGTAAAAATACACGAATCAATTCCTCATAAAGGGCAACGCCTATCCACAATACCGGTCCAAGCCAGAGCACCAGCATCACCCAATTGTCTCTCATATCCAGGATAGCTTGGAGCAACTCCATATTCGGACGTGAAGGAAGGATATTACCTAACAGTGGTCGTTCGACAAAGAAGAGAATGAAATATACCAGGGTCAGAAGAATTCCCCAACCCAGGTCTTTGATGGCTGTACCTGTTCCGCTGTTGAAATCCGATAAACTTTCATTTAAAAGGTATTTTTTAATGAGGACTATGGCAATTATACTTAGGCCACCAAACAGCAGGGGATAAAGGATCAATTCATTGCTGGTAAAGGTTCCTTCATATACTGCTCTGAAGGTTATCATTATTCCGAAGGGAATAAGGACTACAACAATAATGGCCAAAACAGGTTTCCATATGCTCTTTAATCCTAATTTCTCCATAGAGAATTAATTAATTGGGCCAATGGTTCATCGCGTCGATCACGCCACCCATCAGGGCTAATGTCAACACCCAATAACCAATATTGATGAGCAGGTTTTTAGCCTTCTTCAATTCAAATAGCCCATTGATAACCATAATAGGTATGCCAACCACAACTGAAATGAATATACCATGCCAGGCACCATGCCTAAATGTATCAAATTCACCTTCCTGCCCTGGACTGTTATTGAAATTCAGAAGAAAAAAGGCCAGGAGGAATGAGAGTACAATGGATAGCCCGAATATAAGCGCTTTGTTTCCCTGTTTTAAATCTTCTTCTGTCTTGCCCAGGGAGATCAGCCATGCTTTTCCAAATACATTTTTATTGTAATAGATGAATCCGACGACAAGGGGAGTTAAGGTCGCAATGACCATAGATAACCAATTTATTGGTTCCATAATGATTGAAATTTAGTTAGTAGTAATATTAAACAAGCAGGAACCGCAGTTGATGGGTAATTATAAATTTACTTAAATTTTAATTATGCTGATTTAGCCGTAAATTCGCTGCATTAATTTTGGTCGATTTAAATTATGGGTTTTAAGAAGAACATTGTCCTGCTTTTAGTTTTGCTAGTGACTGGAATTTGTTTTCAGTCCTGCGAATCTTCAGAATTTGTATATACAATTGAACATCAACTCAATCCGAATGGTATGGCTCCATTAACAGCTGAGATCCAGATTTCTTCGGAGGAAGTTGTTAAGGCCTCGATAGAAGTATTAGGTGCCACAACCTATCGTGATTCTATTAGTCGATATGCTAATGATGTGATCATGCCGGTACTCGGGTTATATCCCAATTCTGATAATAAGGTAGTGGTGACTCTCGATCACGCAAATGGCAGCTTACAGGACACCCTCACGATTACGACTGCTCCTTTACCAGACTGGTTTCCGGAAATTGAAATCAATACCTTAAAACGCGATGAGATGGAACCAGGGTTGCATGCTTGTGACATGCACTTTGCCAATAATGGTGTTTTCCGGTCCATGCCTTTCATATTTGATGATGAGGGTGAGGTTCGCTGGTACCTGGATTTGAGTTTCCACGGAAAAATGGTGAGTCCTTTTCAACGCCTAAAAGACGGTACTATTTTAATGGTGGGTAGGCACACCATTTATGAATTCGATATGATGGGCAAAACCAAGAACAAGATTGAGATTGACCCTAATTTTGGAATGCATCATGATGTGATTGAGATACCAAGTGGTAATCTTCTGATTTGTGTTGGTAAGAGAAATGCTTTCATTAACCTGGAAGGAGAAAACATACTATCCGACAGCGATTTTATAATGCACTATGACAGGGGACTGGAGCAGATTACGGGAGAATGGGATTTGGGAAAAAGCCTGGATGTCGACAGAAATGACCTGAACTTCTTTCGTCCGGGAGATTGGCTTCATATGAACGGACTGGCTTTTAACTCAAATGACGGAACGACCATAGTTTCTGCCAAGAATCAAGGCCTGATCAAGGTGAATTGGAGTGATGAACTGCAATGGATCCTGGCCCCTCATAAAAACTGGGGTAAAGCCGGAAGAGATGGACAAGGATTTGATACGAGACCCTATTTACTGACAGCAATAAACGCTTCAGGGCAACCCTATCCTTCTTCTGTTCAAATCGGTGAGACAAGTGCTGCGGATTTTGATTTTCCATGGGGCCCACACGCTCCTAAGTTACTCCCTAATGGCAATATTCTGGTTTTCGATAATGGGACTTACCGAAATTTCAACGATGATAACAGGTATTCCAGGGTTGTGGAATATGAGATTGATGATACGAACAAAACAGTTAGGCAAGTATGGCAATACGGAAAGGAAAGGGGAGAGGAGTTTTATTCATCAATTGTTAGTGATGCTGATTACCTTCCGGGAACCGAAAATATCCTGGTAACCTCGGGATATATTCTTCCGCAGTCTAATCATTCGGGAAAAATTGTTGAGGTCAATCGCAAAACAGGTGAAGAGGTATTTGAAGCTACACTTTATTTCAAAACTCTCAACGGTGACAAGACAGTTGCCGGTTGGGGACAAACCGATATTCTTTATCGTTCCGAGCGTATGCCATTGAAAAAATAATTTAGTCCTCAGTCGCTATTTGAACCAGTCGGCATAATCTTGAGCGAACTGATCGATTGATCTCGCGGTTTGACCCGTAATATTCTGGAAGTCGTTTGTTGGTTGATCCTTGGATCTTGCCCATTTTTTGCTCATGGCAGTCAGATCATCCGCCAGCCATTCAGGTAATCCTGCTGCTTTCATTCCCTGGTTATGTGCTTCGGAAGGAACATTTAAAAAACTGATAGATTTACCAGATGCGTTAGAAAGAGATGAGGCCACATCGGAATACCCTATGGAGTCAGGCCCGGTAATGACATATGTACCGTTATTAAAATCATCCTTCAGCAAACAATGATATGAGGCTGTAGCTACATCCCGGGCATCGATCATTGGAAGTTTCCCTTCTCCTATCGACTCATAAAATGCCCCCTGGCCCTTTATAGTTGGCAAGCTCATCAGCATATTTTGCATAAAGGAGTGAGGTCGGAGAATCACGTATTCAAGGCCGCTATCCTTTAAATGATCCTCAATCTGTCCATGCCAGTCAGCCAGGTGAACATCAGAACCGGTTTCTGCAACAACAGCTGAAACTTTAACAATTTTCCTTACACCTGCTGCTTTAGCACGGTCTATCAAACCATTTTGATTTTTTACATTTTCAGGTGAAGCTCCTGTCAGTAAAAAAATAGTATCTAAACCTGACAAAGCAGGCGTGATACTATCCCAATTTCCAAGTTCACCTACAACTGTATTTATTCCTTCAGATTGAAATGCTTCTGCTTTTTCATTAGTCCGCGCCAAAGCTTTAAACTCAACCTGATTATTGTTAAGTATATTGACCAGCTCACGTCCTGTAGTACCGGTTCCGCCAATGATTAAAATTGAATTGTTCATGTTGAATTAATTAAATGATTGATTAGCAATAGCTTAAAGATAGTAAATATTGAAGGTAGAATGAAGCTTTGAAAAATTACTTAAAGGCTGATATTCAAATCGAATCTGATCCGATTCCCTGATTCTTTGGATTCACCCAACGGAATCAATTGTTCAACCAGGTAGCATTTAACCTGAAGATTAAGATTTTCATTTAGTGCATAACCGGCTCCCAACTGAACTCCTCGATAATTTGTAAGTCTGCCGTCTTTAGATCCCTGTGCACTGTAACTCCAGCGCGTCCAATCGTTCTGGGCAAAGTAATCCACTGCCGAATAGCGCTCCAGATAAGTGAAAGTAATACTGAATATATAATGTCCTTTTGTTTTAAGATCTCCCAGGCTTAGGTAACTAACCAGTCCGGTGGTCTGGTCTTTGAATTTGTCGGATATCATGTCGTCATCACTATAATCCTGTAAATTCTCATAAAAATCCATCCCAAAAACAAGATCCGGATTGCTTAATATTTTTGCTTTGGCACCTAATTGTATAATACTATAATCAAATGTAAATCCTCCATCCTGATCGGGAATTTCAGGGAGTTCGTTAAATTGAAAAAACGAAGGAATAATAATCAGCTTGCCACTGAGGTGGGTTGAGGCCAACTGAATACCCTGCAAGGTGGCATCATCCTTAAAAGAGCCTCCATTGGATTCCACGATGAAATGCCCGGCGCTCAGCCTGAGCTTTTCAATTATGTTATTCTCGAAGTTAAAAGTACCAATGGCCGCAATTCCTTCAGGATACACGGCATCACTCCAGAACAGTTCATTTTGTTTCAGAAATGGGAAGTTATTTTTTCCGAGCCATGCCCTCAGCCATTTATGTTTAAATTCAATATAGGCCGTTGCGAATCCAATTGGGAGTCCGCCAAACTCTTTGTATACAGCGCCAAGCGTTAAGTTAGGATCCTGTTGTTTGTCGGGTTCTCCGGTTCTTATCTTTGCCCCAAATCCAACCCAGTCCTTTAATTGGTATGTAAATCCGGCTCGTGCCCGATAACGAAATCTAAATCGGTCATCAATAAGATCACCAGACTGGTTGATATTATTCCAGTCTAATTCTGACCGGAAGCGGAAATCGCCATAAAAATCCAGTTTTTTCTCGTTATTTTCTGTTTGTCCGGAAA
>JABDPU010000077.1 GCA_013042625.1 Flavobacteriaceae bacterium
TTAGTTATCAAGATCAGTATTGTCTCCGGGGCAGGTTATTTCATCTATAATCGAATCGCTAATAATGAACAAATCGATTTTCGCGTTTTTTGGCGTTTTTTAACTGAAAATGAAGTGTTTTTAATCAAAAACATCTGTTTTTTATTCATTTTCACCATTTTTAACTGGTTTTTTGAAATTCTGAAATGGCAAAAATTGGTAACTTTTGTTCAATCGATCAGCTTTTATGATTCATTAAAACAATGCCTTGCCGCTTTAACTGCCTCGCTGCTCACTCCGAACAGAATTGGTGATTATGCAGCAAAGGTTGCTTACTACTCCTCTCAGTTGAGAAAACGTGTTTTAGTCTTAAATCTTATCTCCCATATGGCACAAATGACTGCCACTATAGTCATAGGATTAATTGGTCTGTATTTCTTCTCTGATCAATATGGACTGGATCTACCTTTATTCCGAATAGCCCGAGTAGCGGCATTGGTCGTAATAATATTGTTATTCACTCTTTTTTCAGGTGGAAAATTTAATTATCGCATAAAAGGAATACAACTTGGAAAACTTTTTTCATTTATTAAAGACCTACCCCTCAATCTCAAGGCGGGCACTTTAATTCTTTCCTTTATCAGATACTTAATTTTCTCAGCTCAATTTGTTTGGCTGCTGCATTTATTTGGGGTGGAGGTCTCCTATTTCCAGGCTATGGTTGTAATCTCAACCTTATATCTTATCGCCTCCCTGATCCCAACCTTTGTACTCACAGATGTTATTGTTAAGGGAAGTATTGCCCTATACCTTTTCAATATAGCCGGAGTGAACGACCTGACTATTCTAAGCATCATCAGTCTTATGTGGATTCTGAATTTTGCCCTGCCGGGAATAATCGGTAGTTTTTATGTCTTAAGCTATAAAACGGTCAACAAACTTAAAGGCCATTCATGATAAGTACTGTTATTTTTCTTTCGATAATTGTTGTTTATGTCCTGGCTCTTGGGATCATGATCCAGGGTTCAAGAAAATTGAATGTATACCAACCTCAATCTTCAGAATTTAAAACAGGCTTTACCATTATAATTCCTTTCAGAAATGAAGCTTCAAATCTCGGTAAACTTTTAGCTTCCATCAAGGGCCTTAAATACCCTGTCGACCATTTTGAAATAATACTGGTCAATGATAATTCAGATGACGATTTTTTGGAGATCATCACTAATTTTCAATCGAAAAATGAAAATTTGAATTTGCTTCTTATTCATGCTGAAAAAAAGCCTGCCTCTCCAAAAAAGGAGGCCATAACAAAAGCCATTGAACAGTCCCGTTTCGAATGGATCATAACAACCGATGCTGACTGCATTGTGCCCTCCGGTTGGCTAAACGCATTTTCAGGTTTCATAGAAAATAGCTCTTATAAACTTATTGCCGGGCCTGTATTATTCAACCATGGAAATACCCTTTGCAGCAATTTTCAGTATTTAGATCTGCTCGGTCTTCAAACACTCACAACAGGCGGATTTGGATGGAATTGTCCTTTTTTGTGCAGCGGCGCCAACCTGGCCTATTCAAAGTCATTCTTTAAAGAGGTGAACGGCTTTGAAGGGAATACCGATATTGCCAGTGGTGATGATCTCTTTTTACTAAATAAAGCCATATCAACTGATCATAAGGCTGTAGGATTTATGAAGTCGGAAGATGTTTTGGTTCATTCAAAACCTGCCGGAAGCTGGACCGACTTAATTCATCAGAGAATACGCTGGGCCACCAAAACCAGAAGAGTGGGCAGTAAACTTGGCACTTTTACTACGCTAATCGGACTGCTAACCAATTTGACTTTAGTTGCCGCATTAATACTTGTTTTTTCAGGAAAACTGACATGGTTATATTTTATAGTCGGCTTACTTCTTAAAATGGGTATCGACTTTCTATTGATCAGGGAGTCTGCGAACTTATATAATAAACGCATTCCATGGTTTAGCTACCTTTTAAGTAGTATTATCTACCCTGTTTTTGTATTATTTATTTTCGTCAGATCATGGTCACCCTCCTATCATTGGAAGGGCCGGAAATTCAAGGTTTAAAGGGTTCTCATACATTTTTTGTAGCTTTACCTAACACCCTAAACATGGATATAATGAAGAAATTCTTGATAACCGCTTTTTGTTTATTTGCATTTCAATTCGGCCTTTCTCAGAAAACCTATAATATCGACGGTGAATCCATTGAATTGATCATTGAGATTGATGGTACCATGGATTTGCTCTGGAATGTTGTTGATGCAAAATATCGATATTTTGTCTCTGTAAATGGAGACCTCAGGGAATTAACCAATACAAAAGGATCGGACAACAAATTTGATGAAGAATACAAATCTGTTTTGATGGAACTCACCTACTCAGAACCCGATAAGGTTGAGAAGGTTAAATTGACCCTCTTTAGTTTAAAACAATTCGTCAATAATTATAATAAGAGTGTAGAACCCGGCTATAATATTCCAGATGATCAAGCCAAGCTGCAGGCCCGACTGCTCGTCTTCGGTGGAATAACCAATCATCCCTTTTACAATAATCCGGATAATATTAGTAATCCCTTGTTTGGAATGGAGATAGAGGTGTTTGAAAACAGGGATAGACCAAGACATTCCCTTTTATTTCATGTAAAAGCCTCTCCAAAAAGCGATGATTTTGAATTTTCGAACACTCAACTCGGACTGGGTTATCGACTTAGGGTAATCAGTACTCCGGGATGGAGTTTATACACCACGATTATCGGGGCGACCTATAATTTTATATCTCGAGAAAGTACAGTTGCCGATCAGGTCATCACAGAATCGGATACTTCATTTGATGCTCCAATGAGTTTTGGTGTTGGCGCCGATGTCAAAATCTTTAAAAATGGATTTCTTACAGTTTCTTATGACGAGTTATTTGGAGTGCTCACGGAAAACGCCGGCAATTTTTCTAAACACCTGAGTGCAGGAATCAAGCTAAGTCTCTAAAATGGGCTTATCTAATTACAAAACTTCAAACCCTGCCTTTAACGATTATTTCTGGGGACGATCGCGCTCTTCAGGCAGAACCATGTCAGTAGGTGGAATTTTCGTTAAATCAATGATATGCATTGCTGGTATAGCACTGATCGTAGCATACATCTGGAAACTTCACAGCGGAGGTATGAACGTCAGATGGTTTACTCTCGGAGGTATGTTAGCTGCCATTGTTATCAGTATTGTCATATCGATACGCACTCATTGGGCTCCTTTTTTGGTTCCGCTTTATACCATCGCAAAGGGTTGTTTCCTTGGAGGCTTGTCTGCCTATATAAAAGCAAGATTCCCCAATTTACCATTCCAGGCCATTGGAGTGACCATAATTACATTTTTTACTGTACTCATTCTGTATCAGACCAGGATTATCGTTGTCACCAAGAAACTCCGCAGTGTTATTATTACCTCAGCTGCAAGTATATTCCTGGTTTATATTGTTTCATGGATACTGGGGTTTTTCGGAATACGTTCCTTCATCTGGGGAACCTCATGGGTGGCCATTGTGTTCACTCTTATAGCTGCCATTGTAGCTTCATTTACCTTACTATTAGATTTCGATTATATCGAGCGCAAGAAAGACAAAGCGCCAAAATCAAAGGAATGGCTGGCCACATGGGGTCTGCTGGTTTCGCTGGTCTGGCTATATACTGAGATACTCCGACTTATGAATAAACTTGCCATTCGATTTTAATCGGTTCGAATCACAAGCGGAATTTTAAACGCTGTTTTTACCTGCTGTCCTCGCTTCAAAGCAGGATAGACCTTTGGAAGAGTCTTCAGGCTCGAATTAATTATCGAATCAATACCGGGGATTTCCTGGTAAATTATCGGATCACCCGTCGAGGCCATATAATCGATTTCCCCCGATGAGGATATTTCGAATTCGAGAAAAAGGGTATCATTAAGGGCTTCAGTAACTATTAAATGAGAATCTTTAAGTTGTCCATACACAGTTGTTGCCAGGACATTTTCAAAACAGGCTTTTTTCTCATCTTTTGAAGCACTGCTGTCACAGTTTTCAAAAGTGGGATATTCATCAACCTCATTCCAGTTGAAAGACCGTAAGGACTCATTAAGCAGATCTTCGGCATTGACCTTCTTCTTGTCGAAGTAATCACAAGAAAAAAATAGCAGTAAAATCATTAAAACTTGACAGTTCCTCATCGAATCCCTTAATAGGTGAAAAGTACGATTTTTTTTAATTTTCCGATATTGACAGGATCGTTCATGTAACATTAATTATCATAATGCGTCATACCAGCAAACAGAATCATTAAATGGACATTTTTTTAGCAGTTTTAGGAGCAATTTTTATGCTCCTTGGCCTGATAGGCAGCTTTCTGCCAGTCTTACCGGGTCCCTTTACTTCATGGATCGGACTTTTGTTTTTGCATCTCACGGATGCGGTTCCCATGAACTGGACATTTCTCATAATTACCTTGATAATAGCCTTAGGAATTTGGGTGCTTGATTATTTTATTCCGGCCATAGGAACGAAAAAATTTGGAGGAAGCCGTGCTGGGATGATCGGGACGACAATAGGATTGATTATTGGTTTGTTCTTTCTTGGTCCCTTCGGAATAATTATTGGGCCATTCCTGGGTGCGCTTGTTGGTGAGCTATTAAATAAGAGTGATTCTCAAAGGGCAGTAAAGGCAGCATTTGGATCTTTCCTTGGCTTTGTAACCTCGGCCTTTATAAAATTCTTTATCGCTATAATATTCCTCGGATTCTTCATCGTGAAGTTTTTTGAGTACAGCGGTAATTTTTTCTAGGAGGCATAAATGAAAGAAACCCCACGATTTGAATCACAGGGTTTCATATTAATTGCTATTAATTCAACAAATAAATTAGAGGGATTAATTAATTATACTGTTGATTCTTCAAATGTAAATATCCCGGATGAATAAAACTTACGGTAAAACCGCAAACTTGATGTGGAAAAACCGTAGTTTTTAGTGTGAATCAACGATTGATACAGTAAGGAAAAACTGAAAAAAACCGTTTTTTTTAATAAAGGACTATTGATTTAAATAAATCCCTTCTTCCTGGCCTCTTCCAGAAGCGTTTCATCCTTACCATCTTCAACAGAAAAGAGTAGTTTTAAATGCTTTTTTCGCTTCTCAATGGCACTCATCGATAGATCGATATATTCTTTCAGGCTTTTTGTTTTCACGCCCTGTGAGAGCAGGTAAAGGATTTTCCTGTTGACATCGTCTACATGGATGTCGCTCGTTATTGTAGTGCTAACAAAACTCTGAACCGTACTACTGTAGTATGGCGGACTTTGCAGGATATGCTGAAAGGCTTCAGCAAGTTCACTAGAGGTCAGGTCACTTTTAATCAAAAGACCTTCCGGATGAATCTCCTTAATAATATTATGAATTCGATAGGATTCATTGAACATTGTAAGAATTACAATTTTGGCATCTGGCAGATAAACCCGGGCAATTTTAGCCAGGTCTTCACCACTGGTGATCATACCATCTGAGGAAGGAGGTAGTTTTATATCGAAAAAACACACATCATAGGGCTGTGCATTTGCCGATCGCTTAATGAGGTCATTGGCCATATCACAATTAGAGGCGATATCAATATCGAGATGCTGGGAATCTTTTTTAGTTGCCAACAACGTGTTTTGATAGCCCTCGATGATCATGGGATGATCATCAACCATTAATATCTTGTAATGCTGCTCCATATATTATTTTACCGGGGCGACTATCTTTACCTTGGTACCAATCCCTTCCTTAGAGATAATCTCCACCCGACCTCCAATTTCTGAGGCCCGGGATTCGAAATTCTTAAGTCCAATACCATATCGGGCCCGGTTCGTGTTAAACCCGACTCCATTATCTTCAACCGCTAATAAAATTACATCATTTTTTAATTCGAAGCTAATTTTTATATGGGAGGCTTTCGCATGCTTGTAGACATTTTGCATGGTTTCCTGCAACATTCTGTAAATATGGATTTTAGTCCTGTTATTCAGTTCTTCCCAATCGATCATCGGATCTTCAGAATAGTCATAAGTGAGCTCAAATGCCTTTGTTTGATTCTCAACAAGTGTTTTTAAAATATCAGAGAAACTCGATCCGCTGATGAAATCTGTATTCAGATCATGGGATATTTTTCGGATTTCCTGCTCGATCGATTTTAATTCATCGATGTACTGACTCCTGGTTTTCACCGCCTCTTCAGAGTTTTGAAAATTCAAGCTATCCAGACTTAAACGTGTCCCGAACAATCGGCCAAGTATGCCATCGTGTAATTCCTCAGAAATCCGTTTCTTCTCCTTGGTTCGCCCCTCATCAATCTTATCTTGCTGAGCCAGCATCAAATTATATATCTCTTCGTTTGCTTTTTGCTGCTCCTGCTGAAAACGAAGCTTCCTGTTTTTTGTACGTTGAGAAATCACAATATATAAGAGGACCAACATAATCAACAGGGCAACAGACGATAACAAGAAAATAAGTCGCTCCCTTGATATCTGGACATTCTCTGCAATAACCTGGTCTGTCTCATATTCAATTCTGGCGAACTTCTCACGGAATGACCTTTCAGTATGTAGTAAACTATCACTAAATATGACATATTCATTCAAATGATCTTTTACATTATCACCGGTCTCCAGTCTTGACAGGAGCAAAAGAGATTCAAGAACCTCGTCATTCCTGCTTGTTTCTCTGGCGATATTATTAGCCTGACGAGCATAAATACTCGCAGAATCTGTTTGCTTAAGTGTATTATATATTTTCGCCAGATTCATCCTGGTAACCAACGAGCAATAATCAAAACCTTCCTGGTCACAGAGTTTTTTAGAATCCCAATGGGTTTGTTTCACTGTATCGAGATCGTACTGTCCCGAAAGAAATTTCGTGAATTGTTGGTTGGTAAGGTAATACGCATAAGAATCCTTCTCGAGAAGATCAATCTGAGGATCATTGATCAGCCGGTTATGATATTCAAGGGCCTTATCATAATCTTCAAACTGGCTATATACAACCGCCAAATTGTTCAGTGAGAACAGACGGTTTATATGACCAGATCTTGAATTGATCTGATTACTGTATTCCAGGGACTTTATATGATATTCAATAGACTGCTCATATAGTTCCAATCTTAATGAATTTATACCTAACAAATTGTATAATATCCAGATTGTATCCAGGTTCCTTTCTGTTTTGGGTAGCTGCTCTATTAATTTGATAGCCTTAATAGCATTGCTTTCTGAACCAACATAATCGCGTTCCGATTCCTGGATATCGGCCATCATAGCTAATGCTTCACCCTCATTCTGAAAATCATTCAGTAGTTTATAATGATCCCTCGCCCTAAAATAATAATAGTAAGCGCTGTCAGAAATGGACTCCAGGTAATTATAGTAACCCAGGTTTAAAAGGGCAATTCCAATTGAGGAGGAGTCCTTTATCTTAGTAGAAAACTCCAGGTTAAACCTGTTTTGATCCCTGTATTTTTCCAGCTGATCAGAATAATAATAAAAGATCGCCAGGTTTTTACTACTGGCTAAAAGGGTTGAATCGATGTTTAGGTCTCTGGAGAGTGAAAATGCAAGTTCAGCATAATTCTGCCGTTCTTCAACACTATATATCTCGGTCTGCTTCGATAGCTCACGAAGACTTATTATGCTGTCTATTAAATGTTCATCTTGAGTTTGTGCGACCGTCGTCGTAGAACAAAACAGAATGAGGGAAAGAACTAGAATTTGTTTCAAGCCTGGTATTGCATTTATCCGTTCAAATTTAGGATAAAATACAAAAAAACACTTCAGACCATAACAATTATAATGGCTGAAATATTATTAAATACCGAAACCCCTGAATGTTCAGAGGTTAAGGCAATATATAAAGCTGACCTATTTTTAGGTCATTGGCGGCACTTTTCCTTTTTTATCTGTTGAAGCCGTTTTAATATTGTTGTCCTTTAAATCGATTTTTTCAATATCGTCAACAGCAGTCGTTTTAGCCTCATTAGTATGTGTTAAACCCATTAAGGCAACACAAAATACGGCCAGAAGTAAAGTAATCTTTAGGGATTTCATAAGTATTGGTATTTGTTAAAAATTTAATTTTTAAACGTACCAATAGTCTTTAGTTACTGTGAGGGACACAATGGATCAACTAAATACTCCTAAAGAGCAAAATATTTTGAGGGAATCGACCCGAAGGTCTAATGGATTATTACTTACCAACACAAGCGAATTTGATTTGGGGCTTATGAAGACTGTAAATATAAGTCCGATTCCGGGCACAAAATAAAAAATAACGATTAAATGTCAAAATTTATCGATGAAATACTTAAACGGGTAAAATTTCCTACAAGAAATTGTTAATGAACTGTTGATAAACTCAAATTGACTTGACTTGAAATCCGTTAATAATTCAAACTATCTATTACATTTTTTGCCTCAATGTCAATTGAAAATTTAATCAAAAGCGCTATATTTACAAAGAAATAACGATGTCGTGATTCCCGTAAACAAAGCACTTGAATTAGTACACAAAACCGTCAGGCCTTCCAAAGAAATCATGGAGTTGGCTATTACCGATGCCCATGGCTTTATCCTGGCTTCAGATATTGAATCGCCTATAGATATGCCACCATTCCGGCAATCGGCGATGGATGGCTATGCAGTCAAATTAAATGGTTCTGAAAAATATAAGCTGATCGGTGAGATAAAAGCCGGCGATCCCGCCGATTATGTGCTTAATCCGGGAGAAGCTGTACGGATCTTTACAGGAGCTGCCGTTCCTGACTCTGCAGACTCCATAATCATCCAGGAACATATTGAAAGAGATTCGAATGTCATACGGGCCATGAATCCCGTTAAACCAGATATGAATATCAGACCAAAAGGTGAACAGGTCAGGACAGGTGAACTCGCGCTTTCCAAAGGAATAAAACTGAATGCCGCCGCCATAGGATATATATCTTCCCTAGGAATTCAAAGTGTCAGGGTATATCAGAAACCGAAAATCGCATTAATCATAACAGGTAATGAACTTCAAAAGCCTGGTGAATCTCTCGACCCCGGGAAAATCTATGAAAGCAATGCCAATATGTTAGAAGCGGCGCTTAATAAAAATGGTATAGCCGAGCTTTCAGTACTGGCCGTAAAGGACACTTATGATGACACGCTTAATGTTATCGAGGAAGCGCTGAATAACCATGATATGGTATTGATTTCAGGGGGAATTTCGGTTGGTGATTATGATTTTGTAGGCCAGGCACTTTCAGAAATCGGAGTGAATCAAGTGTTTTACAAGGTCAGGCAAAAACCGGGCAAACCACTCTTCTTCGGAGAATTGAATCAAAAATATGTGTTCGCCCTTCCCGGAAATCCGGCATCTTCATTGAGTTGCTATTATATGTATGTTGTACCTGCCATCAATTTATATATGGGTAATTCAAACTATCATCCAATACAATTTAGCGCGATAAGCCAATCTAAGTTCGAAAAGAAAGGCGACCGTGCGCAATTTCTGAAGGCGATTTATAAAGATGGGCATGTTGAAATACTGGACGGACAGAATTCTTCCATGCTCCATACGTTTGCCCTGGCCAATGCCTTGGTTTATATACCTGAGGATGTTAATAGAATTGCTGTTAATGATTCGGTAAAAACCATTCTAATACCACAATATTAACATTATGGGATATTCAATAAAAAGCAGAATCTGGATTGAACGAAAGGGAGAAACCTTACTTGGGGAAGGCCGAGTCAGCCTGCTTAAAGCTGTGGGAGAACATGGCTCCATTTCGGCTGCGGCAAAATCATTGAATATGTCGTATAAAAAAGCCTGGTCTTTATTGGATGCAGTTAATGCCAGAGCAAAGCATCCTGTGATCACATCAAATATCGGAGGTGCCGGTGGTGGTGGTGCCCAACTCACCGATTATGGCATGCAACTGATTGAAACTTTTGATCAGATCAATCAAAACTGCTGGAAGTTCCTCGATAAAGAGATAAAGAATTCTAACCTCTGATGAAGAATTCTCTAACATACAACCAACAACCCTTAAACGGGATTATCCTGGCCGGAGGACGAAGCAGCAGAATGGGTTCAGACAAAGGACTGCTCTTGCATAATGGTAAATCGTTTATTGAAAAAATTATACAGGCCGTTGAGCCTCTCGTTTCTCATTTAATAATTGTTGGTGATAACCCCGACTATGACAGGTTCGGTTATAAACGAATCGGTGACGAGTTTAAGGAAACCGGTCCGCTTGCCGGGTTATATAGTGGCCTTAAGCATTCCGATTCCCAATGGAATTTAGTTTTGAGCTGTGATGTTCCATTGATCAGTACCGAACTCTTGTCGAAGTTGCTGCAGGCGGATGCCCGGGATTCAGATATCATCCAGTTCACAAATAAAGGAGACCGATTACCCCTTGTAGCGCTTTATCATAAAAGATGTTTGCCCGTTTGTCTGGAGTTAATTCGTTCAGGAGAAAAGCGACTGCTTGAATTACAGGAACATGTTAAAACACGATCAACTGAGGTTCCGGATCAATTCCGAAGCCAAATTAGAAATATCAATACGGTTAATGATTTGAAATCGATTCAGCATGCAGGTAAATATTAAATACTTCGGAATGTTGACGGAAGTCACCCATAAGCAGGAAGAATGGATTCGATTCGAAGACAATACCATTGGTCAGCTTATCGACAAATTGTATATCAGCTACCCGAAGTTAAAGGACATGGATTTCAAAGTAGCGGTAAATCATGAGATCACCGATCTAAATTCTGAATTAAACTCTGGTGAAGTTGCCTTATTACCACCATTTTCAGGCGGATGACGAACAGATACGACAGACATATAATTATGCCGGAGATCGGAAAGGATGGACAGGAAAAATTGTCGAATGCCAAGGTGCTTGTTATTGGTGCAGGCGGACTTGGCTGCCCGGTATTACAATATCTCGCAGCGGCCGGTGTGGGAACTTTGGGTATTATCGATTTCGATAGTGTTGAACTTTCGAACCTTCAGAGGCAGGTGCTTTTCGGTGAAAGTAATCTGGGCCAGAACAAGGCCATTGCCGCGAAAGAGCGGCTTGCCGATTTAAACTCAGATATTACTATCCATGCATATCCGGAAAGGCTAACGCCCGATAACGCAATCGACTATTTTAAGAAATATGACCTGGTGATTGATGGCTCCGACAATTTCGAAACCCGATACCTGGTTAACGATGTCAGTATTATAACCAACACGCCTTTTATATATGGTGCCATCTATAAATTCGAAGGCCAGGTCACCGTATTCAACTATAAAAAAGGACCAACATATCGTTGTCTTTTCCCTGCTCCACCTAGTCCTGAAAACAGTCCGAATTGCAGCAGTATTGGCGTTTTAGGGGTGCTTCCCGGCATTATTGGAAGCATGCAGGCTAATGAGGCAATAAAGGTCATACTTGGCTCTGAAGGTGTTTTAAACGGTAAATTACTTTGTTATGATGCACGATCGGCTTCCACATATCATATTGGTATTAAAAGGAATGGGACGGAAATTAAAAAGGTCATTGATGAAGGTATCAAATCAGATAATCCTTTTTATACCGATTCCTGTTCAAATTCAATTGCTGAGATTACAGCCAGCAAAGCTTTGGAATTAACAGATGCCATTTATTACGACATCCGCGAAGAACATGAGTTACCTAAACTGATATATCCGGATTACAAATCGATTCCAATGAGTGCATTGACCAAAAGCATTGACCAATTCAGAAATGATAAAATCAAAATACTGGTATGTCAGTCCGGAATTAGAAGCCTCACTGCTGTTTCGGTTCTTGAAAAGGCGGGTATAACAAAATGCTATAGCTTAAAAGAAGGGGTTCAAACCCTCAACAATAAAATCAAAAGCGGTTATGAAAGACAGAAAACCTAAAAATGTATTTATTGACGGACCAATAAGTCCCGATTTCATTGCAAATTCCATCGCTAAGCATCAGTCTAAGACCACCATTGGTGCTCATGATATTTTTCTGGGCCAGGTTCGGGCAGACAAAGTGAATAATAACATCATTTCCGGGATCGATTATACCGCTTACCAGGAAATGGCTAATGCGGAATTTCATAAGATCAGGGAGGCTACATTCGAAAAATTTGATCTGACATGTATGCACATTTATCACAGCCTGGGTCTGGTAAAAACAGGTGAAATTTGCCTGTTTGTATTTGTTTCATCTCCAGGACGTAAAGTGGCTTTCAGAGCCTTGGAATATGTTGTTGAAGAAATCAAGGCCAAAGTGCCTGTCTATGGAAAAGAGATCTTTGAAGACCAATCACATCAGTGGAAAGTAAATAGTTAATCAATGGTTGATATTACATCGAAATCGAATACGCTCAGGATTGCCACCGCCCAGGCCGTGGTCAGGGTTGGTAAGCAGGAAACCATCAATGCCATCAGGGAGGGCACTGTACCTAAGGGTGATGTATTCTCGGCTAGCAAAGCAGCCGGTTTATTAGGCATCAAGAAAACAGCTGATATACTTCCTGATTGTCATCCTATGCCCATTGAGTATGCAGGTATCGAATATGAAATCAATGGTTTGGAGATTAGCATTCATTGCTCCGTTAAAACGATTTATAAAACCGGGGTCGAAGTAGAGGCTATGCACGGGGCTTCGGTAGTGGCACTTAATATTTATGATATGTTGAAGCCCATAGATAAGGGGGTGGAAATACATCATATCAAGTTACTTTCAAAAAAAGGAGGTAAATCTGATTTCAAAGATAAATTCAGAACAACATTCAAGGCAGCAGTTGTTGTCTGTTCAGACACTATTTCTGCCGGACAAAAAGAGGATAAAGCAGGAAAAGCGATAATCAGAAAACTTGAAGAGAGTGGTGTTGAAATTGGGTCTTATGTCATTATCCCGGACGAAATAGATGAAATCAGGCAGCATGTTACCAACTACGAAAAGGATGACTATCATCTTACAATTATTACGGGAGGAACAGGCCTATCTGCACGCGATGTGAGTCCGGAGGCTATTGAAACCCTGATCGACAGACGGATTCCCGGAATTGAGGAAGCCATCAGGAATTACGGACAACAGCGTACACCCTATGCCATGTTATCAAGAAGTGTGGCCGGAACTATGAACAATATGCTGGTACTAGCATTACCGGGTTCAACCAAGGGTGCACAGGAGTCTGTTGAGGCCATATTCCCTCATGTGCTTCATGTTTTCGGTATATTAAAAGGAGCCAGGCACTAATGAGAAAGAACAATCCAATATTGACAGATTCATTCGGAAGAGAGCATACCTATCTCAGGATTTCCCTGACCGAGTTATGTAATTTAAGATGCACTTACTGCATGCCTGCAGAAGGTATTCAGCTGTCACCGAAGTCAACCATAATGAATTATGAAGAAGTTTATACCATCGCTAAAACCTTTGTTGATCATGGTGTGACAAAAATCAGGCTGACTGGTGGTGAACCCCTGGTTAGAAGAGATGTGGAACAGGTGATAGAAAAACTTGCCAGTCTTGATGTTGAACTTTCCATAACAACAAATGCAGTAATTGTTAATCGCTATATCGATTGCCTTAAATCAAATGGAGTAAAAAAGATCAATGTCAGCCTTGATACTCTTGTTCCTGAAAAATTTACCTCAATAACCCGACGCAATCAGTTTAAAACAGTTTATAAAAACCTGGAACTTTTGATCGATGAAGGATTTCATGTTAAAATAAACGTAGTTCTCATCAAGGGTTTCAATGATGACGAAATCTCAGATTTCATCGAATTATCAAAGGAATGGCCTGTTTCAGTCCGTTTTATCGAATTTATGCCTTTTGACGGCAACCGTTGGAATCGCACTCAAATGGTGTCCTATGATGAACTTATGAAAACTGTAAATTCCTTCTACGGAAAATCCAATGTTATCCGCTTGGAAGATGCTCCAAATGACACTTCCAAAAACTACAAACTAGAAGGTTACAAGGGAAGTTTTGCGGTCATAAGTTCCGTTACAAATCCGTTTTGCGACAGTTGTAACAGGATCAGGTTAACTGCAAATGGCAGGCTAAAGAACTGCTTGTTTTCTTCTTCGGAATCTGATCTTCTAACTCCTTTGAGAAATGGAGAATCCATTGAACCCATCATTGCCAAGGCCATGGCATCAAAATTCAAGATCAGGGGTGGAATGGATACCCTTGAAAAACTGGAGCGACCTGATCTTCATTCGCAAAACAGGAGTATGATCAAGATTGGGGGTTAGACTTCAGAAATTCTTCATAATCTGAAGTTGTATCTAAATCGACCGCCTTATTATACCCTGAAACCAGGCAGGCGGGATTGCCATGTTGCCTGATCAATTCACGTGCTCCATAATCGGAATTAAGTTCCCTCAGCTGATCGAAATATTGATTTGAAAAGATTGCCGGTACACCAAAATTCTCATCATCATAAGATGTTGCTATTATCCCGCAGTTAGAACGTTTGAGCGCCATCATTAAAGAACGAAGATGTTCGAAATCAATCAATGGCTGATCGGATAGCATGATAAGAATACCCGAAGCCTGGGGCCAGTTTGATTGTACATAAGTGACACCTTCAGAAATAGATCTCCCCATCCCCATTT
>JABDPU010000090.1 GCA_013042625.1 Flavobacteriaceae bacterium
TTTCCCTGATTCCCGAATTAGCGGAAACACCTCCACCAATGGCGATAGACTTAATTCCTGTTTGTTTAGATGCCATTCTGAGTTTATCCATGACAATACCGATTATGGTATGCTGAATGGAGGCGCAGATGTCATTTAAATTTTCCTCTACGAATTTTGGATTCTTTTTGGTTTCTCTCTGAACGAAATATAAAATAGCCGTTTTCAATCCGGAAAAACTGAAGTTCAATCCTTCAACCCTTGGTTTAGTGAATGGGAATGCTTTCGGATTGCCCAATTTAGCTCGTTTATCGATTTCTGGTCCGGCAGGATATCCTAAGCCGAGTATTTTTCCACTTTTGTCGTAGGCTTCACCAATGGCATCATCCAGGGTTTCCCCCAGGATTTCCATTTCAAAATAGTCATCAACTCTTACGATCTGAGTATGCCCTCCTGAAATAGTCATGGCGAGGAAAGGGAATTCCGGTTTATCAAATCCTTCTTCCTCAATAAAATGAGCTAAAATATGAGCCTGCATATGATGCACATCTATTAAAGGAATTCTGAGGCCATACGCCATTGATTTAGCAAATGAACTACCTACGAGAAGAGAGCCTAGTAAGCCGGGGCCACGGGTAAAGGAAACAGCATGAAGATCGTTTTGGGTAATACCTGCCTTTTTAAGGGCAATATGTACTGCAGGAACAATATTTTGCTGGTGCGCCCGCGATGCCAATTCAGGAACAACACCACCATATTCTTCATGCACACGCTGGTGGGTCACAACATTGCTCAGGATTCTTCCGTTACAAATAACAGCCGCCGCTGTATCATCGCAAGATGATTCAATTCCGAGGATATAAATCTTTTCTGAATTCATTTAAAAGATTAGGCATAATAATTGTTTTCTTTGTATAGAAATGTAGGCTAAACCCTGTATTTCCAACGTATATACAAAGTAAAGCAAATATACCTCTAGAATTCAATTTGATATTGAATAAGTCTGTTAATTTCATTTTGAGATCAGTGGCTCCGGGGAAGCTTTAATGATTAAATTGAATCGCCATTAAAAAACTTAGGAAAATAGCGTTAAAAGTGCTGGCAATCTTGGGGTTGCTATTCGTTATTCTTGTCCTATTGTTATCTATTCCTGCGGTTCAGACGAAATTGGGTAAAATCGCTACGCGCAAACTGAATGAAAAATTTGGAACTAATATCAGTATAGCGAGAGTCGGACTCCAGTTTAATGGCGATGTGGAATTAAAGGAAATCTATGTAGAGGATTATCGGCAAGACACCCTTATCAGTATTAAAGAGCTCAATACTTCCGTCCTTAGTTTTAGAAATCTTTACAACAATAAATTAACATTCGGTGATATTGATATTGAGGGTTTATTATTTAATATCACGACCTACCTCGGTGAGGGCGATACTAACCTCGACATCTTTGTCGAAAAGTTTGATGACGGAAAACCACGTACCGAACCCAGTGACTTTCTTTTGTCTTCCAGTGATGTTACGATTGAAGACGGTATTTTCAGAATTTCAGATGAGAACAAAGAGCAATCAAGGGTCCTCGATTTCAGGGAGCTCGGAATAAATGCTACTGATTTTGTAATTGTTGGTCCGGATGTCAAAGCTAGAATAAATAAATTATCATTTGTCAATTCACAGGGTCTTAGGGTTGATAATATGACAACCAATTTCAACTATAGCTTAGAGCAAATGACATTTGAGAATTTGGATATAAAAACGCCAGCTTCTCAGATCAGCGGCCAGCTTCAGTTCAACTATGAACGTAAAGACATGCAGCATTTTGTTGATAGTGTTCAGGTATCTGCGGCTTTCAAACCCTCAACTATAAACCTGGATGAACTTAATACATTTTACAATGAATTTGGTTCAGGTGAAATCACTTTAAATACCAACCTGGCAGGAACGCTAAACAATTTATTTGCGACCGGACTCATACTTTCAGCGCCCGGAAGAACTTTTATTAATGGTGACATGACCTTCATGAACCTTTTCAATAAACAGGAGGATAATTTCAGAATGGTAGCTGAGTTTCGGGAATTGTCTTCCACCTATTATGACCTCAGACGCCTGTTACCAAATGTCCTGGGGAATTCCTTGCCTTCGGCTCTTGAGCGATTCGGAAAATTTACTATTCAGGGGCAATCTGAGGTCACCTCTAAAACCGTGGATGCAGATATCGATATATCAACTGCACTTGGAATTATTTACGCCGACCTGGAAATGAATCAGATGGATGATATCGATAATGCCAGTTACACAGGTTCGGTAATAATGGATGAGTTTGAGTTAGGGAAGGTGGTTGATGATGAGAAGATGAATACGGTTTCCCTTAACCTGGATGTAGATGGAAAAGGATTTACCCTGGATCGACTTAATTCCTTTATTAAGGGAACGGTCTACGGATTGGATTACAACAATTATTACTATTCCAACGTGGATGTTGAGGGGAATATTCAGAACAAAATATTCAATGGCTTTCTTAAGACCAAAGATGCCAATGTTGACCTCGACTTTAATGGTCTTGTTGATTTTTCCAAGGCGGAAAACAATTATGATTTTGTTGCCAATGTGAGAATGGCAAATCTGCGTGCCCTCAATTTTGTGGATCGGGATTCCATTTCGGTATTCAAAGGCCTGGTGGATATGAAAATGAAAGGGACCAATATAGACGATGCCTACGGAGCCATTTCCTTCAAGAACACCTCATACCAGAACCAGGACGACAATTATTTCTTTAAGGATTTTGCCGTCAGGTCTGGATTTGAAGGAGACAACCGGATAATAAATATCAATTCACCCGATATTATCGAAGGTGAGTTAAAAGGAAAATACGTGGTCAGGGATATATTCAAACTGTTCGAAAATTCACTCGGAAGCGTATATGCGAATTATAAGCCCTTTAATATCAAACCTGGTCAATACATTGATTTTAACTTCAGTATTTATAATAAAATTGCTGAAGTATTTTATCCGAAACTGAATTTAAGTCCGAATACCTTCATAAGGGGCCGTGTCGAGTCCGAAGCGAATAATTTTGACCTGGTTTTCCGTTCTCCGAAAATTAGTTTCGATGAGAATTTTGCCGAGAATATAGAATTACAGATCGACAATGATAATCCGTTCTTCAATACGCTGATTGAAATAGATTCGGTGCGATCTGATTACTATAATGTATCAAAACTTAGCCTGGTGAATATCACCAAAAACGATACGCTTTTGATCAAGTCTGAGTTTACAGGAGGTAAACGCAATGATGACAAGTTCGATCTGAGCCTGTTTTTCACTATTAACGAGGACAACCGATCGGTTATCGGTTTTAGAAGGTCGCCTGTTACATTTAAGGGAAATGAATGGGTTATCAATCGGGATGATTCTAATACCAATACCATAGAACTGGACCGTGGCCTGTCTAGTATTGCATTAAACGATCTGACTATGAATCATGAGGATGAGGAAATTTTTCTCACTGGACTGATCAGTAAATATGGAAATACAGATATCAATTTGGATTTCAAGGATGTTGACCTTCTTAAGGTGGTTCCCATTATTGAAGATCTCACATTAGAGGGTTTGGTGAACGGCAAATTAAATATTAAAGAACAGGACGATATTTATATCCCTGCCTCGAATGTTGTGATCGACAATTTTAAAATGAATCAGATTAATCTCGGTTCATTCCGTGCAGATATTGTTGGTAATGCTTCACTCACTAATTATTCGGTAGACATTAGTTTAAAGGAGGATGATAACGAATCGCTTAAAGTTACGGGTGCACTGGACGTAGGTGGTGAGAATGCTTCAATTGATGTTAATATGAAGCTCAATCGATTCTTATTAGATCCCCTAAATCCTTTTGGTGATGGGAACATAACGAATATTAGGGGAGAGGTCACTGGAAATGCCAGGGTGAGCGGTAGGTTGAAACGCCCGGATATTACTGGAGAGCTTGCTCTTGAAGACGCAGGCATGTCTATTCCTTACCTGAATATCGATTATGAACTGGAAGATGAAACTCTGGTTGAACTGCGTGATCAATCTTTTGTTTTCAATGGCTCAATGCTTACAGATTCCGAATATTTTTCGAAAGCTGACCTGAATGGTTCGGTAAGTCATGTCAACCTGTCGAAATGGTCTCTTGATCTTGATATTCTGAGTGACAGGCTTCTTGTACTGAATACCGGAGATAGTGAAGATGCGCTATATTATGGTACGGCCTTTGTCGATGGTGCGATCTCCATTAAAGGACCAACAGATCAATTGGTAATCGCCGCCGAGGTGAGTTCCGAGGAGGGCACTGTTTTTAAAATTCCATTAAATGATACGGAAGCGTTTGGTGATAGCTCTTACATACGGTTCTTAAGTCCTGAAGAGAAAGAAGCCAGGATACAGGGTGTTGTTGCTGAATTGGATGAAATCAAAGGACTTGAGATGGATTTCGACCTTACCGTGAATGAAAATGCCGAGATTGAAATCGTTATTGATCGCGATTCTGGAAGTACTATCAAGGGACGTGGTAATGGTGGATTGTTGGCGCAGATCAATACCAACGGAAAGTTTAATATGTATGGTGACTTTATTGTAACCGAAGGGGTTTATAATTTCATTTATGGCGGACTTATTCAAAAGGAATTTTCGGTGTTGCCGGGAGGAACCTTGGTATGGGAAGGTGATCCGTTACAAGCTCAGATCAACATTAAAGCGGTATACGATAAGATTCAGGCAAACCCGACCATGCTTCTTGATAACCCAATTAACAGGAGTATTCCCGTAGAAGTTGAGATTCACCTGACCGGTGAACTGGAAAAACCGGACCCCGCTTTTAACCTGAGGTTCCCTAATGTGAATACAACGCTTAACTCAGAGCTTCAATATCGATTAGATGATAATGAAAGCCGGCAATTTCAGGCTTTGTCTCTGCTGGCCACCGGATCGTTTAGAAGCGAGTTGAGTTTTGATGCCAGTGATGCCCTTGGCTTGGTGTCTGACAGGGCCACTGCCTTGTTAAATGAATTGATATCAAGTGGTGACGGAAAGATTGATGTAGGATTTGATTTCCAGATGAGCGAGCGAAACCCTGAATATGAAACAGATAGTAGGGTTGGAGTCTCTCTTTCAACACAGTTAAGCGACCGGATTCTGATAAACGGTAAGGTTGGTGTTCCTGTAGGCGGTGTAAGTGAAACAGTGGTTGCAGGAGATATAGAGATTGAGGTGCTATTAAATGAAGACCGCACCCTTACTTTGAAGGTTTTCAACCGTGAAAACTCTATCCGTAATTTTGGTGAGCAAATAGGTTATACACAGGGTGTTGGACTATCATATAATGTTGAATTCGATAATTTGAAGGAATTATTCCAAAAGATTTTCCAGGGGAATAAGGATCGGAAAAAGGAGATCTTAGAAGACGAAAATACTACCGAAAATCCTCTTCCTGAATTCATGAATTTCAAGAAAAGAGACACGACTTCACAACAACAAAAATCAGCAGCTGGAATTATACGGGATTAAGTTGATTTTCAACAAGAAAAACTCAAACTTCACGCAATTGAATCAGCAAGCAATTAACGAAAACGATTGCGCTTTTGATTTTCCCAAAATTATGACAAAACTTAGGTTTTTTGTACGCTAAGTTTATTAGTTTTACCAGTAATTTTTCAGCGATGAAGAACAATATAAAGAAAATCGGGGTGATGACCTCAGGGGGAGATGCTCCGGGTATGAATGCAGCTATTCGCGCTGTTGTCAGAGCATGTGCATACTACGACGTTAGCTGCATTGGTTTCTATCGGGGCTATCAGGGTATGATCGAGAATGATTATGTCGATCTTCCACCTCGATCTGTAAAGAATATTATCAATCTGGGAGGCACCATTCTGAGATCGGCAAGATCCAAAGATTTCAGGACAGTCAAGGGCCGCCAGCAAGCGTATCAAAATCTGAAAAGTCATGATGTTGACGCTATGGTCCTTGTCGGTGGTGACGGAACCTTTACAGGAGGTTTGATATTTAGTGAAGAATTTGACTTTCCTGTGGTAGGAATTCCTGGAACCATAGATAATGACATCTGTGGAACCCAATCTACTATTGGTTATGATACCGCCCTTAATACGGCTGTATATGCCATTGATAAGATCAGGGACACGGCAAGCTCGCACAACCGACTGTTTTTTGTAGAGGTTATGGGTCGCGACGCCGGTTTTATTGCATTAAATAGTGGGGTAGGAGCTGGTGCCGAGGAAATATTAATACCTGAAGAGGACCAGGCTCTCGATAAGTTACTGGAATCACTTAAACGCAGTAAGCGCAGCGGTAAGTCATCGAGCATCGTTGTTTGTGCTGAAGGTGATAAGACAGGTAAGAATGTATTTGAACTTGCTGAATATGTCCATGAACACCTGCCGGAATATAATACCAGGGTGACTGTTCTCGGACACTTACAAAGAGGAGGCAGTCCGAGCTGTTTTGACCGTGTTTTAGCCAGCCGGCTTGGTGTAAAAGCTGTTGAATTTATCTTAGATGGCCAGAGGGATATCATGGTAGGATTTGACGGGGAGAAAATTGTTTCGACACATATCAACAATGTGACTAAAGGAAGTCACGATATCAATAGAGAATTATTAAGAATATCTGATATATTATCAGTTTAACAACACAAAAAATTAATATCATGTCTAATTTGAAAATCGGAATAAACGGATTTGGGAGAATAGGTCGAATTGTATTCAGAGCAACACTTAAAAGATCGAATGTCGATGTTGTTGCCATAAACGACCTCCTCGATGTTAAACACCTTGCTTACCTACTTGAATATGATTCTGTTCATGGACGTTTTGATGGAAAGATCGAAGTCGTGGATGGTAATCTTGTTGTTGACGGGCATACTGTTCGTGTGACAGCTGAACGCGATCCTAAAAACTTGAAGTGGGATGAAGTTGGTGCAGATATCGTTGCTGAGTGTACCGGTATTTTTACTACGCTTGACACTGCTGATTACCACTTGCAGGCTGGAGCTAAGAAAGTTGTTATTTCTGCACCTTCCAAAGACGCTCCGATGTTCGTCATGGGAGTAAATCATCACGAAGTTAAAGCATCAGATAACATTCTTTCAAATGCATCCTGTACAACTAACTGCCTGGCACCTGTTGCAAAGGTATTAGAAGATAATTTCGGTATTGAAGAAGCATTGATGACAACCATTCATGCCGCAACATCGTCACAGATGACTGTTGATGGCCCGAATAAGAAAAACTACAGACTGGGCAGATCGGCATTACACAATATAATTCCTTCAACTACAGGAGCAGCTAAGGCTGTGGGTAAGGTTATTCCTGAGCTAAATGGGAAATTGACTGGGATGGCTTTTAGAGTCCCAACAATGGATGTTTCTGTGGTCGATTTAACCGTGAAACTTAAAAAGGATACATCTTACGATGAGATCAAAAGAAAATTCAAGGAAGCCGCTGATGGTGAGATGAATGGTGTTTTGGGTTACACAGATGAGGCCGTTGTTTCCCAGGATTTTGTTAGCGATCCGAGAACCAGTATTTTCGACGCAGGTGCGGGGATTGAACTTAATTCGAAATTCTTTAAAGTCGTATCCTGGTACGATAATGAGTTCGGATATTCGAACAAACTGATCGAATTGGCATTGTACGCTAATAGCTTGTAAAGACCTGTTATAATGATCTTTATCGTTGATAGTGGATCAACCAAATGCGATTGGCTGGCCATAGATTCATCGGGTAAGCAGCTTCTCGATAAGCAGCGAACCACCGGTATGAACCCTGCGATTTTGTCTCCGGCTAAACTCGAGGCAACTATCCGTAAAAACCCTGTTCTCATTGCGAATAAAAACATCGTAACTCATGTTTTTTTCTATGGTGCGGGTTGTGGTACAGAAAAGCCAAGACTTATGCTGGACACAGTTTTAAGTATGTTCTTTCCAAATGCCAAGGTTGATGTAAAAGAGGATACTTATGCTGCCGTTTATGCTACAGTCGGTCATACACACGAACCAGCTGTGGTGTGCATAATGGGAACCGGATCAAATTGTTCATACTTCGATGGTGATAATGTGCATCAACGGGTAGCCTCCCTTGGTTATTCCGTAATGGATGATGCCTCTGGAAATTATTTTGGCCGTCGCTTGATAAGGGACTACTATTTCAAGCACATGCCCGACTTTTTAAGAGTGTCACTGGCCGAGAAGTATAATATGGATTCCGACTTCATCAAGTTCAACTTGTATAAGCAGCCTAATCCCAATGCATACTTAGCCAAGTTCGCCGAGTTTATGTTTTTGAACAAGGATTCGGAGTATATTCATGAGCTGATCAAATCAGGTATAAGGGAGTTCGCAAAGAATATGATCTTTCAATTCAAAGATGAATTGAATGAGATCCCTGTTCATTTTGCCGGATCAATTGCATATTTCAGCCAGGATGAGATTAAAGAAGTCGCTGATGAAATGGGTTTCAGGGTTGGCGTTTTTGAACGTCGGCCAATAGAAGGATTGGTCCGTTATCATGTTGCGTCCATGAATTCGGCGAGTTGATCCTATATAAATGTGTGCGGTTTATTCGTGCCCAATTGCGATCATACTGATCTCGACATTGACGTCTTTAGGCAGCCTGGCTACCTGTACGGTTTCTCGCGCTGGCGCATTATCATTGGAGAAATATTCGCCATATACTGCATTAATTGCAGTAAAATTATCCATATCACTGATAAAAATCGAGGTTTTAACCACCTGGCCAAAAGTGAACCCGGCCTCATGAAGCACCGCCTTTAGATTTTCCATAACCTGCCTGGTTTCGTTTTCAATTGAATCCATGACAAGTTGATCAGTCGACGGATCAATGGCAATCTGTCCGGAAGTGTAAAGGATATTATTGAACTGAACAGCCTGATTGTATGGGCCGATGGGAGCAGGCGCGTTGTTGGTTTGAATAATTTTTTTCATTTTCTGTTATATTTAAAGACTTCTGTCTCGCTGTCGGCGTTGATCATACTTAAGGTCCTTAAGCAGATTGGACTTAATTCCGATAAAGAAATTCCACGAGCTTCTTTCACTAAATGGTATCCATGTGAAATTCATCCGCCAACTAAGCAGGTCTCTTTCAAATCGCAATTGTGTATAGGTAATACCTTTACTTTTTAAATCATAACCTGAAGAGAATCCGAACGACCAGCGTTTGCTTAAATCGATATCTCCGGAAAACATCAGTGAATGCGATGAAATTTCGCTTTGCCGCCTCGAGTTGTTATAGTTAACCGCATATGCAAATCGCGCACTCCAGGGAATTTCGTTGGAATATAAGGGGGATGGACCAGTGTCTTCCTCATCATCTTCATCCTGTCCGGTAAACCTGCCATCTGCGAAATCCTGGGGTTTTCCAAACAGGTCATCAGCTCGTCCTCCGCTATTTATTGACTCCTGAACAGCCGCATCATCACTTCGCGAATCCTTTCGTTCGAAGCTTTTACTATTCAAAGAATAATTAAAGGTCAGGTTTGCACTGGTCAGACGGAACAGGCTGCCCCCATTATCGATATTAAACTTATCGATCTTGTTGTTGTTATTATCGAGAGCATATGGGTCAAGAGTTGCACCGAAATTAACACTCATCTTGTTATTGAACAGTGAAGTACCTCCGGTCATACGCACTGGTGCCCATTTAAGTGAATCTGCAGCAATATTATAGTTTGTAGAAAAATTCAAATTATTGAAGATCATGATCTTCTTCGGGTCAGTAGCTGTTGTATCCCGGTCTCTAACTTTGGCTTCAATGGTATTACTGACAGATAAACCGATTGAACTGGCAAAATTATTTCCGGGAATCCCGAATATGGATTCCTCAAATCGAGTATACTCAACTTCATCTGAAGTCGTACCGTCAGCATCAATTACCTCATAGGTGTCATAATACTGGCTGAAAGCCGGGGAAATACTGTAACTGATGGTTGGGCGGATCACATGCCGTAAGGCCTGCAACTTCTTATCTTTTCCAAAATCGAACATACCATAAATAGTGGTACCTAAACTCGTACTGAAGTTATAGGTTCTGAAGCTGTCGAAACCCTTATTTTCAGTAGTAACTAACTGTTGAGTGGCTTGATCAAATGTGCGTTCAATGGTTTTAAATGTCCAGACTTCCTGGTAACTGGTCCCTGCTGTGATACTTAAATATTTGAAGAGTTTAAAGTTTGTGCTCAGAGGAATATTGTGCTGAACACCCATTTTAGCTTCATCGAACATTTCCTTTTTAAAGAACAGGGAATCGGTAGTTTGTATTCTGTTTTCACCCCTTAAATTATACTGGAAATTAATATTCTGAATCATGCCCTTTTTTGAACCTGTTTTAGGTGCAAAAGGAAATATTCGTCCAACGCTACCCTGCAGAGTGGGAAGTGTCATATTGATCACTTCGGTATTGGTGTTCTGCGAATGCGTGGCTGTCATACTCAAATTCACCTGGGGTTCACCCGCGAACGTCTTCGAATAAGAAATAGAAGATGCCAGGGTGTTATTCAGGAAGTTAGAAGCATTCAATTGATTGATCGACTGCTGGTAATACCTGCTACTACCCAGGTTAACAGAAGCTGAAAACCTTGAACTCGGATTGGATTTGGCATCCTGGGTATGAGACCATCTGATATTGTAAATACTGCTTTTAGAGAAATCAGGGAATCCTCGTTCGCTATTGATAAGGTTCTCATACCTGAAGTTTACTGATCCCCTGAATTTATATCGCAATGCATAACTACTCTGTAATCGTAGTCCGTAACTCCCATTGGTATAATAGTCTCCTAAAACGGCAAGGTCAACATAATCACTGATGGCAAAATAATAGCCTCCATTCTGAAGGAAATACCCACGGTCATTAGCCGTGTCCTCACCAAAGGATGGAATGATTATGCCTGAGGTACGCTTGTTTGTCAATGGGAAAAACCCAAATGGCAGCCCGATTGGAGTCGGAACATCATAAATAAACATATTGGTCAGCCCTGTAACGACCTTTTTGCCGGGGACAACCTTTCCTTTTCTTATCAGGAAATAATATTCCGGGTCTTCCACATCTTCTGAAGTCGTATATCGTCCTCTCGAAATAAAATAGACCGAATCATTTTCTTTTTTAGTCCGCTCTGCTACAATAGTTCCGCCCTGCTGTTCTGTTTTTGAATTCCAAACCAGGGCTTTCCTGGTATCAAAATTGAATCGTATTGAATCGGGCTCGATAACATCCTGTCCTTGCTCGAAAACGGGATGCTGACTGTAATTCCCCAAGCTGTCTTTTATTCTACCCGCATAGACTTCATTAATGGAGTAATCTATGACTATGGTTCCTGCGGTGATATGCATGTCTTTATAGTAGACTTCGGCATTATTATAGAGATAGATCTTTTGTTCTCTCTGGTTGATAGATACATAATCGGTCGCTAAATATTTGACCTGACCCTCCAGAAAACCTTCTCCTTTTTTAACGGAATCAACCTTAACTGTATCCTGTATCCTTTCATTCACCTGGCTTGCATCGATGCTGTCAGTTCTAACCTGTGTGGAGTCTGATATGGTTTTTGGACTTATTGGCGGACTGGTTTTCGGGATATCCTGAGCCTCACAAAATGTGTTGATAAACACTGTAAAACTCAGGGTTAAAAGTATTTGAAAGCTATTTGTCCGCAATGCTTTAAGATGTATTTTTGTAAAAGTATGGCTCGGTTTTTGAATTGCCAAAAGTACATATATTTTTTTGAGCAAATTTAAACTGTTAACGAATTCAATTCTAAAATAAATGCCGTACTCAGGACGTTTAAACACTATGCAAACGAGGGTAAAATACCTTTTATTATTCCTTTTGATTTTATTAACAGCATCGCTGACGGCTCAGGAGTCTCCTGATAAATTTGTGGTTGTGCTGGATGCTGGCCATGGAGGAAAAGACCCCGGAAGGCCTACCAAATATGGGTATAAAGAAAAGGATATCGCACTGAATATAGTCCTTCGCCTCGGAAAACAACTGGAAAAGCACAAAGACATCGAGGTTATTTATACCAGGAAAACAGACAAATTCCTTGAATTATATGAACGTGCGGCTATTGCCAATAAGGCTGATGCCGACTTATTTGTATCGGTTCACTGTAATGCTCATCATACCCAGGCCTACGGAGCAGAGACCTATGTTTTGGGACTGCATGTGGAAGATGCTAACTTTAATGTAGCCAAACAGGAAAACGAGGTGATTTTCCTTGAAGATGACTATGAAAAGAATTATGAAGGTTTCGATCCCAATTCCCCAGAATCCCTGATCGGACTTACATTAATGCAGGAAGATTATTTGGACCAAAGTATTATGCTGGCCAGTTTGGTGCAGTCTAATTTCACCGACAGACTGAAACGACGAAATCGAGGTGTGAAACAGGCTGGATTTTGGGTATTACACAACACCTATATGCCTAGTATCCTGGTTGAAACAGGATTTATATCAAACAGAAATGAAGGGGATTACCTGAATTCAGGCAAAGGGAAAGATCAAATGGCTACTGCAATAAATGATGCAATATTAGATTATAAGTCCTCTCTTAATGTGAATGGTGAAGATTTTTATATTGTTGCCGGAACAAATGGCACTGGAGAAACCTCGGGATCTGTTTATCCCGATATCACTTTTAAAGTCCAGATCGCAGCCAGCTCAAGAAACCTCGAAACCAAGTCTTATAATTTCAACGGACTGGAAGATTTGTCCAAAGAAAAAAAGGGAAAGACCTACCGTTACTTCTACGGATCTACCTCCGATTATGATCTTATTCAGCAAAATAAGCTTGAGGCCATTAAAGCTGGATATGCAACCTGCTTCGTAGTAGCGTATAAAAATGGCGAAAGAATACCTCTTAATAAGGCGCTGAAAACTAGTTCGAATTAAACTTCTGTTTTTTAAATTAATTGCTAATTTTGTTTCGAACCAAAACCATTCATTTTGGCTATCTCAAAAGAAGTAAAAACCGCAGTTCTGGTTATCGGCGGACTGTTGTTGATCGTTTTTTTGTTTAACTATCTTAAGGGCGAAAATCTGCTGGATTCATCCCGTAGGTTCTATGCTGAATTCGATAACGTAGAAGGTCTTGAAACATCAGCTCCGGTGACCATTAATGGTTTTCAGGTAGGACGCGTTCAGGAGATCAGATTCGTCGATGATCAAAAAGGGCACCTTAAAGTCATGCTTCTGTTGGAAGATGACTTTCAATTTTCAGAGAATAGTGAGGCTCAATTATATGAGAATGGATTGATTGGTGGTAAGGCCATTGCCATTATTCCTGCCTTTGATGGTGCGCCAAACGCTGAAAGTGGAGATGTTCTTAGTAGCTCACTTAAACCCGGACTAAGTGAACTTCTTAATCAGAAATTAACACCGCTTCAGGAAAAAATAGAAAAGGTCATGGTTAGTGCAGACAGCCTGATGACCAATATCAATTCGGTATTTGATGAGCAGACCAAATCG
>JABDPU010000095.1 GCA_013042625.1 Flavobacteriaceae bacterium
GTGGCTGAACTGTTTTAACCAGGTTGTTTTCCATATCGAAACGCCATACGTTATCTGCACCTTGCATTTCAGAATAGATAATTTTCTTCCCAGGGTGTCTTAATACGCGGAATCCGTCACCACCACCTATAGATACCCAGTCACGAGCTTTAATTCCACCACCGGCAGAAGATGGGCCATACCATGAACCATTATCCTGGAGCCCACCATAAACATTATAGGGTTCATCGTTGTCGACACTGATGTGATAGAATTGAGATAGCGGTAGGTTTTCAACAATTTCCATAGTTGTACCTCCATTCCAGCTTCTGTAAACACCTCCATCTGTTCCAACATGCATGATATCGGAATTATTGATATCGAACACCATATCATGGATATCGCTGTGCATATTACCCAGGTTTTTAAAGGTCTTACCGCCATCACGTGAGATAGAACCCGTCAATCCACCTTTAACAACTACATCAGGATTTCTTGGATCCACCACAATTCGTGAGAAATAGAATGGCCGAACTGTAATTCCGAAGTCATTATTCAACTGTTCCCAGTTTCCTCCAGCATCATTTGAACGGTACAGTCCTTTTTTAGAATCTTGATCTGCTTCAATTACCGTATATAATATATTTGAGTCTGAAGGTGCCACGGCAATAGCCAGGCGTCCTAGTTTTCCTTCCGGGAATCCATTATGGATTTTATTCCAGTTTTTACCACCGTCGGTCGATTTGTATAAGGCGCTTTTCTCACCTCCTGAATTAAATGACCAGCCTGTACGGCGGAATTCCCACATAGATGCATACAGCGTATTCGGATCATTGGGATCCATGGCCATATCGGCACATCCTGTTTTTTCATTCACATAAAGGACCTTATCCCAGGATTGTCCACCATCGGTTGATTTATAAACACCGCGTTCATCGCTATCTGACCAGAGTGCACCCAGCACGGCTACATAGATCTCATCCGAATTCTCTGGATTGATAATGATGTTAGCAATACGTTCTGACTTATCAAATCCAATTTTAGTCCAGTTCGAACCACCATCGGTCGATTTGTAAAGTCCGTCTCCAATGGAAACACTATTCCTGGTCCAGGTTTCCCCGGTTCCCACCCAAATGGTATTATCGGGATCATTCGGATCGAGGGTTACAGCCCCGATCGACTGGCAATACTCATCGAAGATCGGGTTATAGGTTGTGCCGCCATCATTCGATTTCCAAACACCACCACCAGCAGTTCCGGCGTAAATGATACGCGGATTTGCCGGGTGGGCTTCCATATCATTGATTCGACCACTCATAAGAGCAGGTCCGATTTGTCTCGCCCTAAGATCTCCGAAGAGGTCTTCTAATTTAATATCTGCTTTTGTGTCTTGTGCTTCGACGGGCATTGATAAAAAGCCGAAGCAAAAAAGAAGTGCTATGACTAATTTTTTCATCTTTATGGTTGATTTTAATTAAAGACAAAAAATCCCCAACATTTGATTGTCGGGGATTTTTGATTTAGTTTTTATTCTCGTTGTCGTCTTTCTTTTCCTCGGCGGTATCATCAGGAAACATGAACTCTTTGTCGTCGATAGTTGGATTAAGTTCGATCTTATCCATCGTAATTGGTTGTCCGGGTTGTCCTTTTACGCCCTGGGTCATAGAGAATGGCATATAAACATTACCTACTTCCTGGTAATCGCTCATCGTAACTTCAGAGATCATTCCTTTCGCCTGACCTTGTTTAATTTCCGATTGTATGACAATAGGCACGAAGTTTTCAGTATCAAAGAAATAGTAGGAGATTGATTTTTCTTCCTTGCCATCAACAGTGATTGGCTCCATTTCCAACATGATCTTGAAACATTCCGTTCCATCCATTTCTTCCTTGCCCATCAATTCAACGGTATATCCTTTTTCCTTATAATCCAGGAAAGGATCCGGGAAGTCATTTAATTGAGTCTTTAGATTCGCTGTGGTTTCGGCATCGTTCTTTTCGGCCTTCATCGTTTGGAAATTCATTCCCCAAAACGTTTCACCATCATAAACACCTTGTTTAAAAACCTGACCCTGAAGATTGATCACGGTCATTTGTTTTCCGTTTTTCAACCGGGTAATCTCAAGTGGAATTTCCATTCCACCCTGGTTTATCTTGGCATGCATGGTTATACCTTCGATCATCCGCCAGTTATCTTCTCCACCGGTGTTTTCGAAATAATTGTTAATGATCTCGTCTGCTGTTTGCGCATACATAGGAGTGGCGAAACTAACAGCAAGGGCCACCACAAATAATTGTAAAGTTTTCATGAATTATTATTTAAAGTAAAGTATTGATCGTTTGACCCTAAAATTACGAAAATGTTATAGCACCGTGGCGAAATTTTTTAAAACATTAACATGGTTTTTACTCCTTTGGCATGACAAAAATAGATTCGTCTATTTCTGCATTGAATTCTACAGTTTTATAAAGCATTTCAAGGTTGACATTACCGTTAAACTTTTCTATGACCGTAAAGGGCAGATACAGGCCATCTACTTCCTGGTAATCAGACATCAGGGTTTGAGAAGTCATTCCCTTAGCAGGTCCTGATTTCACAACTGACTCCATTGCAATAGGCACAAAGTTTTCTGTGTCGAAATAGAAAAAATCAATATTCTCTTCTACTTTACCATCTACCATCACAGGCTTTTTAATCAGCTTGATTTTGAATGCATCAGTGCCCTCAAAACTTTCTGTGCCAACAAGTTCTACCTGATATCCTTTATCCTTGTAGTTAAAGAACGGATCAGGGATCTGGTCCATCGCATTATTCTTATAATTGGCAGATGCTTCAGAATCAAAGGCCTCTGCCTTTTGTGTCTGGAAATTCATAGCCCATGCATTTTCGCCATCAAAGGCTTCAACAATAAAAGATGTGCCCTGAAGGTCAACGTCAATTACAGTTCTTCCGTCTTTCATCATAGTAGCAACAAAGGGATAATCTATACCTTGCTGCCGTCCTATGCCAATTACTTTCATCGATTCCACCTTTTCCCAGTTAGCATAGCCACCAATGTTTTCGATGTAGTTGTCAATAATCTCTTCTGCAGTTTGAGCATTGAGGTTAAGCGCTGTAAAGAATACAGCTACAGCACCTAAGATTTTTAGAGTTTTCATGAGTAATGGATTTTGATTGATAAAAGGTTTGTGTTTGAAGTTACTGATTTGTTACGAAATTTCATGATTTTTTCTCTACCGATACTGTTAATAACGATTTCATATGTATTCTAATGAACCAAACAACCTAATTGATTTTTTGTAAATTAATTCACAATTATAATTCCCATTAATATGAAATTCCTTAATACGTTATTCATTATCCAGATATTTCTGTGTTCCTGCCTGGTTCAATCTCAGAATATTGCGGATTTTGTTTCGGTAAGTCCGGCCTCACAGACCGACACCTTTGTTTTCCCGGACTCCCATCGATTTCAGAAAATTATTGAGTCAGGAGATCCCTTAACTGCTGGTGGCACCATGCCTATAAGTCCGGATTTCACGGCATATGTTCCTATTCTCAACAGTAGTGTCAATGGATATTTAAGTATAAATTCTGAAGCTGCGCCCGGAGGAAATACAGTTTTGGACATTCAATTCGATTC
>JABDPU010000113.1 GCA_013042625.1 Flavobacteriaceae bacterium
ATATTACAGTGTTTCTAACATCCATCAATGGAAATATTGTGGAAATTACAGGACCCAGTAAATTACTGTTCCGGACAAATGAAAGACGTGAAGAATACCGCTTAATCGATGGAGGTGCTTCAAGCAATATCTTGATTAATGTTTTCAAGGAACTCACCGGTGGTGTGCTGGCCAGCGGTCCGACAAACAGAATACAAGCCCGGTCGCGCGCGACTAAATTTCTATTAAGACTGGAGGATGAAGAAGATTTGACCGTTGTCCTGAAAGAAGGAAAGATAGATGTTAATAGCCGGGAAAAAATTGAAATTAAGGATGAAATAGTGATCGGTAATGAAAATAAAAGAGCGCTTTTTGTGAGGGAAACCAAGCCTTTAACCAATAAGGACTCCATCTTTAATTATGATCCCAATAATGAGCTGGTTCAATTTTTCGAAGCGGAATCTGAAATAAAAAACTTCCTTCAGAATCAGTTTAAAAAACAAAAGAAAACGATGTTAAAGTCTGGATCTAATTCTAAAAGGGCTTTTAAGGAAGTAGATAGAGTAAAATCTGTTGAGGATGGCATTGCATCATTCAGCGAAGCCATTGATAATGGAGAAATAAGTGTGGAATTGATAATACAATCTGCATTTTTATTTGCAGATTCATACTACCAAAATGATGATTTAGAACGAAGTTTAGCCTGGTTGGAAGCTGGCCTGAGTTTCGGAAAAGAATACTATGAAAACAAACAAGAAGTCCTCAATGATTTCAAGAAGAATAATGAGCTGGTCAATGCATTCAGATATGATATGCTGGCTGCAAATGAATTTTATGCCTGGGGATTCGACATTAAACTGAAAATTAATGGATGCCTTGAAAATGAGAATGAAAATCCTACAAAGTATCGCTCTGATGCCAAATATCTCATTGAAGAAATCAAGGATAATAAATAATTAAAACCACCAATTTTTCAAGCAAGAAAATGATCAATTTCCGAAGATTAAGTAAATACCTATTGGCTTACCTGCTGCTACTGATTATATCAGCAGCAATTACCGTCGGAGGAGTCTTACGCCCTGTTGATCTGTTCATATACAATAAATTCTATTTGAATTCTCAACTTGAAAAATATAATGATCAGTTTTCTGAAGACAAGTTTGACGTCATCAATAATGAAATAAATGACAAGATTATATTTATTGATATTCCAACTAAAAATTTTCCAAAAAACACCTATGTAAAAAACTTAAGAAGTCATATTGCCGATTTACTTGTAACCATTGATTCGATGGTGTATACCAATATGTCGGAACCGCCAGTGGTCATCCTGGATATTACCTTCAGGAGCGATTCAGTTGGTCTTGATCCCATCATGGATGCTGTTAATAATCTTATCGGCGATAAAAGGGTCAAGGTTTATGCCGCTTACGAATTACCTCAGGAGCATGATAACACAAAATTTGATGCGCATGATGCCGGCCAGGCTGGATTATTATATGATTATTATTTCAATGGCAATCGTTTAAATACTGCTATCAATAACTACCAAAATGTTAATGGGCTCGCCAATTATAAGTCCTTTGAATTAATCGACACCGTCGCTATTGAATCATTGCCGATTAGAGTCGTTAATGATTACTTTCCAGACAGGGAAAAAACCGATTTAACAAACCAGGTTATTTATCCCTTACCTCTGAAATTACCTTATGATCCGGTTGTAATAGAAGACAATTATTATTTTTTCACCAGTGACTCGACCATAACTGAAACCCAAAATTTTTTAAAGCTTAAATCCAACATCGATTTATCAAACAAATTCGTAATTGTTGGTACACCAGATGACCAGGTGTCTATTGGTAATTATCTAATTCCCGGCCCCTATGTTGTGGCTTCTGCATTAGTGGATCAACTCAATGGAAGTAAATTTGTCAGGCCGTCTTATAATAACAGATTGGTACAAGTGTCATTTGTGCTTCTGTTTGCACTTTTTGTATGCCTGATTTTTTCATTTATCTATAAGTATGTAAAAAATCTTCAGACTCTTCCTTACGTAATAGCCATTATATCATTCTTAATTGGAGTGATTTTTCTTGGTTTTATCGGGTATGTGCTATTAGAATATACCGTTATAAGACCTGCCTTACCAACCTTGAGCATGCTTTGGGCGGCCGTTTTGTCCTGGCATTTTACCAAGAAATTTCTTGTAACCGGTATCATGGAAGGTGGAGATATATATGATGTTTTCATCAGTTATTCGCATGGCGACAGTGCATGGGTGAAAAAGAATCTGTATGGTCCGCTTGCCAATTTTACCAAACCTGACGGCAAAAGCCTGAATATTTTTTTCGATGAAAATAGTATCGGTATCGGTGAGCTTTTCACTACAAAGTACATGCGTAGCATTGTAGATTCTAAAATGTTTATCCCGGTAATATCTAAAGAATATTATCATAAAAATCATTGTATTAATGAGATGGATCTCGCAGTAAAACGCCATGTCGAAAAACTTATGGATATGTGCATTGTTGCTTTAGATTATAAATATGTTCCTGAAGAATTCACTAACATCAATTTTGTAGATGTTAGCCAACAAGAAAATTTCATGAGCAAATTGAAGGATGAAATTACTAAGGAAGACAAGAATAAGTTGAAGGCTGGTTCAATTAACGATGAGGAGAATACTCAGGAAGAAGAGACTTCAATGGATATAGATGAACAACCGATCCAAGAACCAAAAAATGAAGCCATAGCAAAGGAATCAAAAGCGGAAATTAATCCTGGAGCAGTAAAGGAAAAAGTGAAAAAAGAGAATAGTTCAAAAAAGAAAAAGAAGAAAGAGAAATTAAAGCTTAAAAAGAAAAAGGAGAAGGAGAATAAGGCCAGTAAAGAGAAATTAAAGCTTAAAAAGAAAAAGAAGAAAGAGAATGGTAAGGGCAAGAAGAATCGAAAGAAAAGGAAGGATAAACGAAAAAATAAAAAGAAAGAAAAGTTAAAAAACAAGAAGTCTAAAAAGCGCGTGAAAAGAAAAAAGAAAAAAAAGAATAAGAAATAGGCTTATACCGTCTATGGGTATCGAATTACCTTTAAAGATGTAATTCATCCTGTATATTCAGCATTTAATACTGTTTTATATCGCAATTGGACTACTTTATATTAACTTAAATTCATACAACCCTAAAAAATCTATCCAAAGTCTGGTTTCTGTATTCGTTTCGCATAAACATGCGACTTGAAATTTTATTACAAATTCCGACACGAACTTCACAACTTATTATTGGTTATTGATCAAACTTTAGAGCATGGCTAAAAAGTTCAATTACAAATGGATGGGGCTAATTCTATTATGCCTTTTTTGCAATTTTCAATGGGCTAATGGTCAAATTGTAGACCTTCCTGATTATCAGCTGGAAGAATGCAATGCAGAATGGCCCAAGCATCTGGTTACAGAATGGAAAGATAAGTGTGGAGGAGCAGGTGAAGTCATATCTGACGCCGGAGTCGATTATGAGCTCGACAAGGATGATTGTATTCAATATCGCCTTTATACCTTCGTGATTAAGGATAAGTGTGGAACTTTACTCAAAGAAACCACCCTGGTATCTCGTGAATACGATATGACCAGTCCTGAGATTTCCGACCTGGATGATTTTAAACTTGAAGGTTGTAATAGTCCCTGGCCTCCTTTCTTAATTAGCAAATGGTCCGATAACTGTTCTGCCGGAGGTGAAATTCAATCAGATGGTGGTGGTGAGATCACTACTAACGAAGACGGATGTACCCAATCCCGAGTCTATACGTTTGCCGTTACCGATGATTGTGATAATTCAGCAACTGAAACGACTACGGTAACAAGAATTTATGATGAGACTGACCCTGAAATTGAAGATCTGGACGATTTTCAATTGGAAGACTGTAATGCCGAATGGCCTGAAAAATTAACTACTAGCTGGACAGACAATTGTTCCGAAGGCGGAGATATAGATTCCGATTCTGGCGGTGAGGTTACCACCAGTGGAGACGGATGTACCCAATCCCGGGTCTATACCTTTACCGTTTCTGATGATTGTGGTAATTCAGCAACTGAAACGACTACGGTAACAAGAATTTATGATGAGACTGACCCTGAAATTGAAGATCTGGACGATTTTCAATTGGAAGACTGTAATGCCGAATGGCCTCCGTTTTTAATAAGCAAATGGTCCGACAACTGTTCTCAGGGAGGTGAAGCACAGTCGGATGGAGGTGGTGAGATCACAACAAGCGAAGACGGATGTACCCAATCCCG
>JABDPU010000116.1 GCA_013042625.1 Flavobacteriaceae bacterium
ACGAATCTGAATTTATTGATGAAAAGTTAAAAGAAATTAAGTCTTACCTCATTTAACTTCAATTAATCACATGTTTTTCGCCTACATTTTTTTGTAACTTGAGACATCAAAAATTCAAAATATGAAAGGACGCCAATTTATAAAACAGACCGCAGGCGCAACAGCAGCCTTTAGCATCGTTCCGAGTTATGTACTCGGAGGTTGCCATGTCCCTCCAAGTGATACCTTATATGTCGCATGCATTGGGGTTGGTGGAAGAGGCGGAGGCATTGTCAGGGAACTGGATGCCACAAAGAAAGTTAAGTTTGTTGCATTATGTGATGTCGATGACAGAAGGGCTCAGGCCAGTTATGATCAACATAAAAAAGCGGCCAGATATAAGGATTTCAGGAGGATACTGGATAATCATCTTGACGAAATAGATGCTTTCACCGTTGGCACTCCTGACCACACGCATGCTGTTATTGCATTGCCCTTTATGAGAGCCAAAAAACATGCCTATGTTGAGAAGCCACTTACCCATAATATCTATGAAGCCCGGTTAATGGCCAGGGTTGCCAGGGAAGAAGGCATCGTAACTCAAATGGGGAACCAGGGAAGTTCTTCCGATGGTATAAGAGAAGCTCAGGAATGGATAGAATCAGGTGCAATCGGAGAAGTAGAGCGTGTAGACTGCTGGACCAATCGTCCGGTTTGGCCGCAAGGTCTCAGAAATATCAATACGGGAGAACCCGTTCCAGAGGGTTTGGATTGGGATCTTTGGTTAGGCCCAGCTCAGGAGCGCCCTTACCACTCGGCCTATCTTCCCTTTAAATGGAGAGGTTGGTGGGACTTCGGAACGGGAGGTCTGGGAGATATGGGATGTCATATTATGGAGACACCTTTCCGCACACTTCAATTAGGACACCCATACGAAGCCGAAGCCAGCTGTACTACGGTTTGGGCCGGTGATTTTGTAGAAGCCAATTACGCTAAGGCATGCCCTCCTTCTTCAATCGTTCGCTTGAAATTCAATACTGAAGCTTATGGTAACGTGGACCTGAATTGGTATGATGGTGGAATTATGCCGGACCTGCCTGATGAGCTAAAAGATGGAGAAATGATAGGTGACTGGAGTGGAGGAAGCGTCTTCTACGGGACAAAAGGTATGCTTGTAACAGATTGCTATTCGGGGAACCCACGTTTGCTTCCTTCTGAACGTATGCAGGAAGTCAAGAAACCGGAACCAACCATCACACGAATCAAAGGAAGTCATGTCAACAACTGGGTAGAAGGCATTATTGATGGTATTGAAACCTCATCGCCTTTTTCATATGCAGGCCCGCTTACCGAAGCCGTATTAATGGGTAATCTCGCGATAAAAGCTTTCCAGTATAAAGTTTTGAAGAGTGGAAAAACTCCAACGGATTGGTCGCCGTTTAATTATCCCGGAAGGCGAAAATTGCTCTGGGATGGTGACGCCATGAAAGTAACCAACTATGATAAGGCCAATGACTGGGTGACCAGGAATTACCGTAGCGGATGGGAGGTTAAATAGGGCTTATTTTCCAGGAAAGTCGGCCTTTCGTTTCTCAAGGAATGCGGAGGTCCCTTCGGCAAAATCTTCAGTTCCGAAGCAATGTCCGAATTGTTCTATTTCAACCTGGAAACCGTTAACGCTCTTGTCGTGATTAGCATTTACCGCTTTAATAGCTGCTGCAATGGCAACAGGTGAATTTTTCATGATCTTATGTGCCAGGCCTTCACAAAAATCCAGTAATTCTTCCTGTGGTAATACATGATTAACCAATCCACAATCCAGTGCCTGCTGTGCATTGATCATAGCTGCAGTCATAATCATTTCTAAAGCCCTTCCCTTACCTACCAATTGGGTAAGTCTTTGGGTTCCGCCATAACCGGGAATAACGCCAAGGGAAACTTCAGGTAAACCCATCCTGGCATTCTCACTGGCCACTCGAAAATGACAGGACATAGCCAGTTCAAGGCCTCCTCCCAGAGCGAATCCGTTCACAGCTGCTATTACAGGCGTTGAGAGGTTTTCAACAAAATTAAACAGAAGTTCCTGGCCTTCTGCAGCCAGCCGCTTGCCTTCCTCTACATCAAAATCGGCAAATTCACTGATATCAGCTCCGGCTACAAAGGCTTTTTCCCCACTTCCTGTTAGAATGATAACCTGAATATCGGAATCCTCGTTCGCCTCGCTTAATGCCCGGTTCAGTTCTCTTATCGTTTCCGAATTAAGGGCATTTAGTTTTAAAGGCCGGTTAATTGTAATGTAGGCAATACCAGCTTCCTTTTCAGAAAGTAAATTGTTATATCCCATGATCAAATTATTTCATATTATTTCAGGCTTTCGGAAAGGTAATCCTGAAAGTTGTTCCTTTTCCTTCCACCGTAGTAAATGTTATACTTCCGTTATAGGTCTCTATAATATTTTTAACGATTGGTAATCCCAGACCCATACCACTTGATTTGGTCGTAAATTTGGGCTCAAATATTTTGTTCTTGTTCTCACTCAAGATGCCCAGTCCATTGTCGGAAATCAGCACCACAACATCTTTGTCTTCTTCTAAAACCTTAACCTCAATCTTAGGGTCGACCTCAGGTGGCATGGCTTGTATGGCATTTTTGACCAGGTTGGTTACTACTCTTATGAGCTGCGTCCTGTCGAGCTTTGCAATGATCTCATCCTTTTCCTTTAGAAAGGTGATATAGTCTTCTGAAAATATATCCAAAGCCAAATTGATGACTTCAACCACATTAAGGTTCTCATTCTTCTGAGCGGGCATTTTAGCAAAATTCGAAAATGCTGATGCGATTGAACTCATGGTATCAATCTGCTGTATCAGGGTTTTACTGAACTCCTGCACTTTCTGATTGATTTCCGGATCATCCGGATTAAATTTCCTTTGGAAACTTTGAACGCTTAAACGCATTGGTGTAAGCGGATTCTTGATCTCATGTGCCACCTGTTTAGCCATTTCGCGCCAGGCTTGTTCCCTTTCACTGGTTGCCAACTTTACTGCACTCTCTTCCAGCTCATCGATCATACTGTTATAAGATGCCACCAGCAATGCCACTTCCTGACTTGCTCCCTTTAATTCAATTTTCTTATTCTGCTTTTCCAACCTGGTCTCATACATCTTATCACTTATGGTCTTCAGGGACTTTGTGATAATTTTTGAGACAAAATATGCGAATGCGATCGCTACCAGGAACATGATGAAATAGGCTACGCCAAGACGTTTCAGGAATTCCCTCAATTCGGCATCATTAAAAGAATCATCTTCGAAATAGGGTACATTCAGAATCCCAATAGGCTTCGACTTGATATCGGTAAAAACAATGTACGATGACTTATAGTCCGCGCCCAGCTGTTCGTTTTTAACAACTACACGTTTTTCAACCGATTGCCAGAGGTCAGAAAGAATTTCAGCTGGAATGCACCGATTTATGGTATCACTCTCAAAAGAGGGCCTTGAGCTTTTCAGAAGGGTTCCTTCCAGGCCATAGAGATTGAATTCGATATTCTGAATATTTGAAATCTCATATATTTTATCCTTGAATATCAAGGGCAGGTTATCGGTACTGACAGGATAGGTGGTTTGCCTCAGGACGTAGTCAATCCTGGATAATAGCTGTGATTCCTTACGCTCCAGTCGTTGCTCATGATAATCACGTGATTGTTCGTTATACTGGTAAATTGTGACCGCCGCAATCAAAATTGAGGCCACGACCACCAATAAGATCATGTAAACAAATATCCTCGAACGTAATGACAAGCTGTTTGGGCTCATGTTTTTAAATCATTCTCTCTACAATAATCAAGCCACAGCTTAGCCTGGCGCAATTAGTCCTCCTCAACAAATAGATAATTTAAGTTCTTGCTATTAAAAGCGGCATTAAATGTCTTTATTTCTTCAGTGAGCAATTTATCAAATGTACTTAACTGAGCATTGATTTTTTGGGTGAGCTCATTTTTAACCGCTATATCCTGATCAGTCGGCGGAAAATCGCCCAGACTCACCAGGGCATTCAAATGCCCCAGTTTATTTGTAAGCCTGATAGGAAAATTGAGTGGATCCTGGCGGCTCCTGTTCTTGGTCTGATAAAGTGCCTTCTCGATCTCAGAAAAGTCCTCCTTCAATGCCTT
>JABDPU010000117.1 GCA_013042625.1 Flavobacteriaceae bacterium
CCCCAAAGCCCACGATTGCTTTCATCCAGGTTAGTTCCTGCCGTTTCACCAACTTCTATGTTATCGCTTGTTGAGGTAAAAATGATTGGCTGAGTTGGAGTTCCAACAGCCATTAATTTTGCGTCTCTGGCAACTATAAGGGCAGATGCCAAAGATCCGGTTCCTGGAGTGCCTTTTAAAATTGTACCTTCCTGGATGGTCAGGGTTACACCAGATTCAACGACGACCTTTTGATTTAGAATGTAAATTTTATCATTTGTCCATGTTGTATTGGTAGTAATTGCTCCGCTAATACTAACTTCTTCATCCTGCTCACCATCACCAATTATTGTCACTTGCTCAATAATTATTGGCGTATCATCATCTTTAAAGCAGCCTGTAAGGAGAATTGCTAGTAAAGACAAAGCAGGTAAAATTACTTTTCTCATGGTATTCATTTAAGTTTAATTCGTTTAAAGTTTGAACTCGCCACAAAGAAACCAAAGGGATGTAAAGCCGGTGTTAAATGCAGATTAAACAACCGTCATAAAAGCGTTACGCCATTGTTATGAAAAAACATGTTTTTCTTATCTGGGGAAACATTTATTTAACATTGAAAATGGCTATCTTTCCTGTCTCATTTTTTACCTATGAATTGGGACGATCTCCTTTCCTTAAAACGCTATGGTGATACCACCAAAAGATTGCGTACAGAACAAGACGAAACCCGGCTTGGTTTCGAGGTTGATTATGACCGTATTATTTTTTCTTCGGAATTCAGAAGCCTGCAGGACAAGACCCAGGTTATCCCGCTTTCCGACACCGATTTTATTCATACCAGGCTTACCCATAGCCTTGAGGTAAGTGTTGTGGGCCGATCACTGGGTCGGCAAGTGGGGCAGAGGTTGCTGGAGCGGCATCCTCATCTCAATGAGATTCATGGATACAGGGCTAATGATTTTGGGGCCATAGTAGCAGCCGCTGCATTGGCGCATGATATTGGGAATCCGCCTTTTGGCCATTCTGGTGAAAAGGCAATTGGAGAGTTTTTTTCGAATGGAGAAGGGAAACGGTTTAAGGAGCAGTTGTCCGACAAACAATATGCCGATCTGTGCAAGTTTGAGGGCAATGCCAACGGTTTCAGAATATTAAACCAGAGCAGGGAAGGACGTGAAGGAGGCCTGAGACTGAGCTATGCCACACTTGGGGCCTTTATGAAATACCCAAAGGAATCCCTTCCGCATAGACCGACGAGTTCAATTTCAGATAAAAAATACGGTGTATTTCAAACCGAGGTTCCAATTTTCAAAGAGGTAGCCGATGAGCTGGGGTTGATTAAAAGAGAGCCATCCAACGATTATAGATTTGCACGACACCCTTTAACCTACCTGGTTGAAGCCGCCGATGATATATGTTATACCATTATCGATTTTGAGGATGCGATTAACCATGGATTGATACAGGAGGAATTTGCCCTGGAATATCTCATTAAATTAGTAGGCGATTCAATCAACAGTGAAAAATATCATCAGCTGAACACCACCCAGGACAGGATAAGTTATTTGAGGGCACTTTCAATAAATGCCCTGATTAAAGAAACTGTTGAGGTTTTTATGAATAATGAGGAAGATATCTTAAATGGAAATTTTGATCATGCCCTGTTGGATAAATGCAAGTATGAGGCCCAGATCAATGACATTATAAAAATCAGCATTGACAAGGTATATAGATCAAAAGAGGTGATCGACAAGGAAATTGCCGGTTACCAGGTATTATCTCAGTTATTGTCGACTTATACTGATATGGTTGAAGGCCTTTCTCAAAACAAGGCTTCAAATTATGATAAACTCATTAAAACAACCCTTCCTGAGACGATTCATTTAAAAAGTGAAAATATGTACGAAGATCTGCTCAACGTTTGTACATATATAGCTTCATTGTCGGACAGGCGGGCGGTATTGATCTTCAGAAAAATCAAGGGAATTCAATTCAAATAATTTGCAAAATAGAATTATTGCTTATTTTTACTCCTCATAGCACAGAACTTCCTAAGACAAAAAATTTTTACAACTATGAAAAGAAAGTACCTCATTTTACCGTTTAGTTTAATCATCATTACAGGATTAGCCTTTTTTATGAACCAGCAATCCGATGATTTAAAAAAGAGTGAAGAACTCAGAGAATTACATAAACAAGCTCTTGAGAACAGTCCGTTTAAGGACACTAAGAACCTGACCAAGGAGGA
>JABDPU010000120.1 GCA_013042625.1 Flavobacteriaceae bacterium
AGGCCAAATAAAGAATAATAACCAGGGTTAATCCCGTGACCCCCTGTATAAAAGTAGCTGTTGAGTAATGCTTCAAAGCATGTTTGACACTCATTTTAGAAAATTGTGAAACCACCCAGAAGTAGGAGTCATTCAGATGAGATACAGTCATCGCGCCTGCTCCAATGGCCAGAACGGTAAAGGTTTTGCCCATATCAGAATCCAATCCAATCGAGCTGAGCAACGGGGCCATAAATGCAGAGGCTGTTACTATAGCCACAGTGGATGAACCCTGTGCTGTTTTTAAGATCGCTGCTATAGTCCAGGCAATCAGGATTCCCACCAAACCATTATCAGAAGAAAAATTCAGTAAATCAGCCAAATCAAGGGCCTTCAAAATTGCACCGAAAGCACCACCGGCACCGGTTATTAAAATTATTATCCCGGCTTCCTTTAGCGCATCCGACGTCCATTTCATATTATCCTTTTCCGGAAGTTTCAGGGTTAAGCCGTAGGCCATTATAACACCAGCAAAAAGGGCAATTATCGGATGTCCAATGAAGTCAATCAGTTTATAAAAACCACCCTCGCCAAACGGAAATCCCGGGTAATTGGCTATAGATTTCAGTGCGATAAGAATAATTGGAATCAAAATAGGTAGAAAAACGAATGAGGATTTATTTTGAAAACTGATCGGCTCTTCTTCCGCATCAAACTGAATAATTTGCACATCTTCAACTGGCCTTCTGTATAAGGACCACAAATATCCAACAAGGGAAACAGGGATAGCTACTAAAAGTCCAAACATAAGTACACTGCCCAGATCGGCATTCAATAGCGCTGCCGCTGCCAGTGGTCCCGGAGTTGGAGGAACGAATACATGTGCAGCATACAATCCCGTGGCAAGGGAAACCGCAAAAACTGTTACCGGCAGCCCGGTTTTTCGAGACAGGGACTTATTAAGTGATGATAAGATCACGAAGGCAGAATCACAGAAAACCGGGATCGAAACGATAAAACCGGTTAGGTTTATAGCCAATGGTGATCGTTTGCTGCCAAACCATTTCAGCATATAATCCACAATTGTTTTCGTGCTATTGGTTCGCTCCAGCAGAATTCCGATTATGGTTCCGAAAACAATAATAAAGCCGATTGATGAGAGGGTGTCTCCAAATCCATCCGTCAGTGTTTTCAGGGTTTCATTGAGCCCGAGTCCCGAAGCAAGGCCTACTCCAATAGCTGCAAGGAACAAGGAAAGGAAGGGATGCAGCTTGAACCTTACGGTGGCTACAACAATGAATACAACAGCTAGAATAATAAGAAGGAAAAGATACATATATACTTCGGGCGCTAACGTTTATAACTGTCGACAAATCTCCTAAGGATCTTACTGGGGTAGATCACATTGGCGTCTGCCATTTTATCGATAAGAAATTGGGCGTCTTCGGGATTAAAATACCCGTGATTTTTATAAGCCTCTATCCTGAGTTTTATTCCGGCTTCATCAAGTTCAACATGGAATTGAGTGGCGTAAATATTGGATTGGAACCTGATCATTTGAGAAGGACATTCGGTTGAACTGGCTAAAAGAGTCGCTCCTGGCGTTAGGTTCTGACAGGCTTCTTTATGTCCGCAATATGCCATAAAAACCGTGGGAAGGCCTTTTAATAATTTATCTTGTTGACCTTCGGCCGTCATGCTGATATCAATCGCCCCTACAGATTCCCCGTACAATTCTTTTGATACTTCTCCTCCCTGGTGCTTTGCCAATGCTCCCATGCCGTAGCATATGCCAAGAAAGGGGAAATCGTTATTGAACACCTTGTCGAAAAGTATATTGAGATCGGCTTCAAATCGTTTTTGAGCCTCCGATTTATCGATTAAGCTATCACTCACGTTGCTCGGACCTCCTCCAACTATTATCCCGGAATAATCATCTAAATTGATTTCAGGAATCCCATTTTGTTCCATTCGTACCCTGTGGGCCTCAGTTTCTTTTAATCCACCATATTTCAATAAGGCTTTGAATTCATCATCAGAAGCATCATCAAAAGGTCGGATTTGCAAGATCAGGAATGGTCTCAAACGCTTAGTTTTAGTTCGTTAAATTTAATGAATGGCAATTAAAATTGAAATTGAACTTGTAATTTTCTACCTTCAAATTCAATTCAAACTAACTAACAATGGATTTTAAGAAAACAATTATCAGGTTATTGGTCAGTTTAATTTTATCTCCTGTCGTCATTTATATCGTGCTGACCTTAGCAAGATTGTCGGGCGCAGATTATGAAATGACACATGGCGAAACCTGGATTATCTGGGTTTTGATGGCTATTCTGATCAACAATGCAATGGTTGATAAAAAGGCTTAATTGCTCAAAACTTCAAAGCCCGCATTTGCGGGCTTTTTTTATAAACTTTTCTCTGGCATTTTGATATAGGATCGAGACTTCCGTTCCTCCATCCCCAGTAATTGTTCTTTTGAGAAAGCTGCACGGTCACCCATGTATTTGATACACCAGATCTTACCCTGTTTCGACTCTGAAATATATAAGGCTCCGTCTGCACCTTCTGCCAGCCCCATTGGCCGGTGTTTTGCATCCTGCATTTTTACGACCGTATCCACTCCTGTAAATCCATCGGCAAATACTTCCCACTCGCCTGTAGGCTTACCGTTCTGAAATGGCAAAAAAGCAACAATGTAACCTGCCTGCGGATAGGGTGTCCTGTTTACAGATCCATGAAACGCTATGAAGGCACCATGTTTATAACGCTCAGGAAACTGATCCCCTTTATAAAACAGCAGGTCGTTTGGTGCAAAATGAGCGGGCAACGCCATAATCGGATCGGTATATCCTTTTGCTTCCTTCTTCCCATCGCCTCCATATTCCGGGGCAAGCATGCGTTTATTCCTGAACGGATCGTAATAAGTATATGGCCAGCCAAAATCATCGCCTTCCTTTATTTTCATGAATTCTTCTGCTGGCAAAACGGCATCCTCCCATTTGCTAAAATATTGAGGTGCATGATTGTGTAAGTAATCCCGACCGTGATTAACAGCATAAAGGCTGCTGTCCTGTTCATTCCAGGCCATACCAACCACCGATCGAACACCGGTGGCATATCGTATTCCGTCCTTCTGAAATTGGTTAGGCCTCGCCTCATCAAATTTCCAGATCCCACCTAAAATTTCAAGTTGTTCGCAGGGATACTGTCCTCTAACAATTCCGCTTTTATCACCGGTTGTTAACCGATAGTCCTCGCACGCATTAGTAGGTGCACTGAAGGTAACGTACATACCACCCTTATTATCAAAAGCCAAAACCTTTGAATTATGCCATCGCATAGGATAGATATCTGTCACCAGGACTTCGGGTTTTCCAATTGGGATTAATTCATTTTCAGCAAGTTTTTGCCGATAGACTACATGCTCTGAACTGAAATACAAATAGCCCTTATGAATTCTCATTTCGGTTGCAAACCTGCCATCGTTAGGGTAATCCCCAAAACGTTGTAGGATATCGGCTTTGCCGTCATTATCGGTATCCCTCAGGGCTATATTCCCATTTCGGCCTTCTTCAGTTCTTAGTTTTACATAAACATCTCCGTTCGTGTTAACCGCAATATGCCGGGAAGGCCCAAGGCTGTCAATGACCACAAGGGCACCAAAACCATCGGGTAGAATCAATCCGCCATTGTCCGGATCGGGCTTTGGTTGTTTCATGGTCACCACCGGAGTTTCAGGCTTTTTATCCTTTTCAGTGGTTGTCTTATCGTTCTTACATGACAGCAAGGAAACCGACAAGAAAATCAGCATTAAATATTTCAACATTGGGAGAGTTAGATGTTCAAAGATGTTATTTTATTCTCAATAATCAAATCTCCATTCTTCTTAATTGATAATTAATTAGATGATATTTTTACTTTTTTTGGTTAAGTTTAAGAAATCAATCCGACTAAACATGTTTTAAAAGACTATGATGCGACTGATAAGCTTTATATTAATAATTCTGGTTCTGGCCTCATGCAAAAAGAATGATGATAATAGAATTCTGGGCACTGATCCTGAAGTAGCAAACGGATGTGACACAGGATTTTATCCGAATTGGGAAACATCTCGCTATGTATTGCCTTATCCTGTTGGTCAGTCTTATACCATCGGACTTTCTCATTGCAGTGGTTTTCCTCATATAGAGGGTGAGCCCGATCAATTCGCTATTGATTTTGTAATGAACGTGGGGACCCTGGTTGTCGCTTCTAGAAAAGGTACCATTATGTATGTTGAAGAATCGGCCAATGATTTCGAGCCAACCGACAATGTTGTAGTTCTCAGAGATGAAGATGGCAGGTTTTTGCATTACCGGCATCTGACCAATAATGGAGCCCTGGTTGAGGTTGGGCAATTCGTTGAACGTGGCGACCCTATTGGGTACAGTGGAGCATCAGGCAACGCCAGCTATCCTCATTTGCATTTTGTTGCCACGGGATTTGATGACTGGCCGGAGTATACGACTTCTTACCCGGTAACCTTTGGGAATACCTCTTCTAACCCTAAAAGCCTTATCCAGTTTGAGACTTACGAGGCTCTGCCTTATTAAGTTGCGGGAAGATATGAGTTGTTTATTTGGTTAGAACTATTCCTTCGTAAAATAGAGATAAAGCAGAAATAAGACAAGATAGATTCCGAGGTAGAACCTGTAGAAATTCCGAAATTTCCTGTATTCCAGGTTTTCCGGGAAAATATTTCCGAAAAGCCCTTTTAGCTCCTTCAAGAACAGTGGTTTTATATTGATCAGCCAGCTATCGGTCTGATATACAATCTTTCTGAATTTACTCCGGTAATGTGTCAGAGGGAGACCCCATGCTATGAACAGGATCAACCACATATTATCTTTAATGAAATCGAGCATAAGTTACTTTTTGGGAAACCACGGGATAAATGCACTGGTCTTTTTAATATAATCTGCATAATCGGGCCTGCGATCTGTGATGGTGCGCTCCAACATTGATACTCCTGAAACCTTGATGATCAGAATAGTCATCACAATGCTTCCCAGGACAGGCCAATAGCTACCCGCTGCAATACAAAATAAACCATAAGCCCACCAGACCGCGGTATCACCAAAATAATTCGGGTGTCTTGTATATTTCCATAATCCTTTATCCATTACTTTACCTTTATTTTCCGGGTCACTTTTGAAACGGGCCATCTGCAAATCACCAACGGTTTCAAAAAAGAATCCTATTATCCAGATCAGAATTGCGATATAGTCTAAAACAACCAGTTCGTTCGAAGAAGTCTCATAATGTGCGCCGAGTAGCGGTAGGGAAATGAGCATGATCAAGGCGCCTTGCAACAGGAAGACCTGGAAGAAACTCACCCACCAATACCGTTTTTCCCCATAGGTCCTGCGAAACTCCTGGTATCGATAATCCTCTCCCTTACCAGAATTTCTCCAGCCCAGGTACACAGTAAGACGGATTCCCCATAAACTGACTAAAACCAGGATTAAAATGGATCTCAGAAAAGTTTCCTCAAGTAAAAAAAAGTAAACCGCGTTAACAATGACAAAACCCATGCCCCAGAAGATATCTACAATACTCGCATTGGTCAGTTTTACACTTAGTATCCATAAGAGTGTCACACAGATTAAAGTGATGCCGGCTGCAATAAGAAAAAATGTTAGCATAAGGTCAAGAACTTGGTGAAAGTTACCAAAAATATGTGGCATATATATCTTAAATTACAGTCTGTAATAGAATATAATTGCCTTTAATTTATGACTCTCGATTTAAATTTTGTCCGTTCTCAGTTTCCTGCCTTTTCAGAACCTTCCCTAGAAGGTTGGGCTTTCTTTGAAAATGCCGGTGGGTCCTACCCCTGCCTTCAAATGGTGAATAGACTTACCGACTTTTATATGAAAAATAAGGTGCAACCCTATTATCCCTATCCGGCTTCGGCCCAAGGGGGAAAATTAATGGATGAATCCTACAAACGAATGGCCAAATATCTTAATGTCAAGCCATCTGAAATTCACTTCGGGCCATCCACCACTCAGAATGTATATGTGCTGGCCAACGCTTTAAGGCCCATGTGGAACGATGGCGATGAGATCATTGTCTCCTGCCAGGATCACGAAGCCAATGCAGGGGCCTGGAGGCGGTTAGAAGATCGTGGAATAAAAGTAATTGAATGGCATGTTGATTCGGCAACCGGACTGTTATCGGCTGAAACCTTGCGCCAGCTGTTTTCAGATAGGACTAAAATGGTGGCTTACCCGCACTGTTCTAATATAATCGGACAAATCAATCCTTCAAGAGAAATTAACCAAATGGCTCATGAGCATGGCGCCATTGCGGTAATTGACGGTGTGGGATATGCTCCACATGGCTTTCCCGATTTAAAACATCTTGAAGCCGATATTTATATGTTTTCATTGTATAAGACCTTTGGTCCGCATTTGGGTTTGATGTACCTCAGCACCGACCTGATGGGAAAAATGGAAAACCAGGCCCACTTTTTTAAACAGGGAATCACCCGAAATATGTTCACGCCTGCAGGACCCGATCATGCACAGGTAGCCTCAGTAAATGGGATCCTCGATTATTTTGATGCATTGTATGATCATCATTTCGATGAGGACGCCAATTCTGCTCAAAAAAACAATGCCTTAAGGAGGTTGTTTCGCGACCATGAAACAGTACTTCTTGAAAAGCTGCTCGATTTTTTAAGGTCCCGAAATGACGTTCAAATATTGGGGTCTGATCAAACTATTGATCGATTACCAATCGTATCCATAATTCCTAAGAGCAAAACCATTCAGGAGGTTTATGATGCATTAACCGATCAACACTTAATGCTGGGCTTTGGACATTTCTATGCGGTAAGGCCATTAATGGATATGGACATTCACCTGGATCCCGGAGTTTTAAGAATGTCGTTTGTGCATTATACCAGTCCGGCTGAGGTTGATCAATTAATCGAAGGGTTAAAACTGGCCCTTGGTTAATGATTATTAGCAAGCTGAATTTTTGAGCGAATCCGGCTCAGGCTCACGGGTGTAATTCCGAGGTAAGAAGCGATATAATTGAGTGGAATCCTTTTTATAATAGGCTGAGAATGTTCCAGGAGATTCCTGTAGCGTTCTTCGGCTGAATGAAACTGCAGGCTTTCTATTCGTTCCACCGTTTTTACATAGGCGCGTTCAAAGATAATCCTGAATAAGCGTTCAATATCAGGATCAAGGTCATACAATTGAAAGAGTTTGGTGGAATATATGGCCACAAGTTCGGTATCCTCTATGGCCTGAATACCTTTTTGAGATGGTTTGGCATCAAACAGGCTATCTGAACGGGCAACAATAGAGTTCTCAAACTCAAAACTTTCGGTTATACTATTGCCGTTCTTGATATAGTGAATCCTTAGCAATCCGCTTTTCACAAAATAAATGTTTCGGCAGACACTTCCAATCATCTGAAGGTCCTCTCCTTTCTTCACAGTCATCTCTCTTGATATACCTTCTAAGAGTTGTTTAGACTGATTGGAAATGGGATAAATCTCATCGATATGATCAAAAAACTGATTCAATTGGTTGGAATTTTGAAATGTGCTTTGATGGTTATTACTAATTTAACCATTTAAGAATAATGATCAAAAAAATGGCGCCTATCAATACGATAATGCGCCATTTGTGCTATTAATTATTATTTGTAGGGAATAAAAAAGCTTTGATGCAATTATATTATAAATAATCAGGCTGTGAATTAACATTTGTTAATTAATAAAAATCTATTCTAATTTTTATCCAAAAAAACCACCTTTTCTCAGGTTGCTTCGGTTAAGGAATTTAAATTCTCTTTATTAGTATCTAATTATTTTTTTTGTTTCTCTTCCCTTATTGGTAATAATCTCAACAAAATAAATGCCCGAAGAGATATTGGTCATTTTAATATGCTTGCTATTGCCATTAATCGTAATAATAGCCTTGCCCAAACTATTGAATAGTTTCAATTCTTGTAGTTCTATACCGGGAGGAAGTGAAACTGAAAAATGACCTTCAACCGGATTGGGGTACAATTTGATTTCAGGTATCAGCACTTGATTACCAGAAAGTAAGGCGCTAAGATTATAAACTCTTACCTGTCCGGCATCTGTCCCATTATCATCATTAGATGATGCACCAATGGCAACTGCACTGCCATCTGCTGTGATACTCACAGATCCACCTGAAACATCCCCATCATATTCCCCGAAAATACTACTTCCAAGTTGAGTCCAGGTACCGGAATTATATTCAAAAATCCGGGTGCGACCTGCATTCGTTGAACCACTTGTGCTACCAATCTCACCAACAGCCAAAACATTTGCTGCTTCCGACAAGCTCACACTCCAGCCCGTTCGGTAATATGCAACTTCCCCATATATATGGTTTCCTAATTGAACCCAATCATTGGAGGCGAATTGATATGCAGTGACCCTTCCTCTTTGAATTAAACTATCGGAAAATTCAGAATCCCCGATGACAACAACATTCCCGTCTCCGGAAAGGCTTACGCTTTTCCTGTTCTGGGGAACACCGGGAATCTCAGTCCCTTTGAGCGTCCAAACGTCAGAAATGTTCTCATAAACTCTAATTGAACTATTGTTTGCAATGGCAACTGTATTTCCATCTGAAGACATACTAATATTTCTACCAGAAATCTCCCCAAAATTGATTCCCTCTATATTGCCTCCTATCTGAGTCCAATTCCCGGATTCTAGCCGAAACAATTGCACCAGGCCAACATACGGTGGCGGTGGAATGCTAATGGAATTGGAGCTGGGTGAATAATTTGGTGCACTTACCGCAAGGACATCGCCGCTATTTGAAAGTTCCACCCTGGAACCGAAGCTATTATTTCCAATTGAACTGGCTAAATCGTTACCGATCTGAGTCCAGATTCCCGAGTCATATGCATACACTTTTACCAGACCCCCTCCGCCTATTGCCAAAGTCTGACCATCTGGAGTTAAATGAATTCCTGACATCATTAATCCATCAAAATGATTTCCGTTTGATTCGGTCCCATACAGTTCCCAAGACGAACCGTTATTCTGATAGACATGAACACTACCGGAAATTCCATTAGTACTTCCTAAAACGCCAATAATATTTCCGTTTGAGGCTGCTGTTACCCTAGTTCCAAACGCTTCACCTTCTGCTTCACCGTCTATATCTGATCCGATTTGCACCTGGGCAGGCAATCCGAAAAAAACAATCAGGGAACCAATAAGTAAAACAATAGATTTCATTGAATTATTGAACATATTTATCTGTCAATGGAGTTTGGTCTGGAAAAAATTAGCAATGCATAAAGTTATAGAAAATCATCGGCTTAGAAATGAAGAACTACCCTCGAAAGCAGTCAAACTAATAAATTCAGAACCTGATAATTCTTCTACAATGATAATTATCATTGGATATTAACAATTATTTAGTTAAATACTCTTTTCTAAAGTCATTTATCATGAAAAACTTTAATATTCATTTCAGATTTTTATCTTTTTTCCTGTCTATGATTATAATCATTCAGAGCTGTGCTTCAACTTATCAGGGAAGCTATACTTTGCCGGAAGCACTTGCATCTGAACGAAAGGCCAGGATTACAATTCAAGATAATGAACGAATAGAGTATCAGAAAATCGATACTTTAAAGGGTCAATGGGTTGGTCAGAAAGCAATAGATAATCGTATCGTTCTTGAACCCATAATTCCGAATAGAATTACTAAAATCGAACTTGGGCCATCTCCAGTGGCGCAAGCCAAAGAGGGTCAGAAGGCTCTGGGTATTATTCTCGGGGGGGTCCTGTTAATCGGCTTAATGGTTATCGCTGTGTCTAATGCAGATTTTATGGGCGGGAATTAACCAATAATTTAACTCAACCAAAAACAGGTTTCATTGTCGTTCAAAATAATCATTTCTGATTAGCAAGAGATGTCTTCTATCCGGGCAACTCTTAATTTCATGCCGGGAATAGGAGATTTCAACCATGCCGCTTAATGGATAATCTTTAGTTCATGGCTTAAATCGATTTCTTCAACTATCTTTAGTTCACCAACCAAAACCAATATTATGAAAGAACTAATTCAGTTTGCATTCGATTTTTTCGGATATGTTATTCCAGGATTATTTGTTGTGTTTTCAATTTCAATTCTCGCTGTCCCTATTGAGTCATTTAAGGGTGCCATTGCCTTAACGAAAGATTTTGATGCGGGATTGGGCACTGTTTTGGTAATCGTGGCCTATGTCATAGGGTTTTGCGTTTATCCAATTGGACGCTTCCTTTATAAATCTATTGGCTTAAAATTATTCGGAAATAAAATAAACAAGGATTCTAATAAATCCGATCTTTCGGTGCCAATAAAATACGCCTTGATTCGTGAGCACAGCCCCATGAATTTTAAATACGTGGAATCATGGAATATCTACTGTGCCATGTCGCATAACCTGATGGTAGCCTGTTTGATTTATTGTGGGGTAGCAATTGTAAAATTAATTGAAGGGGCCAATTCAGGATTCTGTATACTCTCTTTTTTTGGGGCCAATTCAGAATTCTGGATACTCTCTTTTTTAATGAGCTTTTGCCTGTTTTTAATCCTTACTCATAGAGCTGTTACATATTTTCACTGGGCCGCCTATGATATCAATGCAACTATATGCAGTTTGGACTTAAAAGATAAGCCGGAAGAATAGATAATTATTTCGAGAGCGAAAATGCAAATAGGAAGATGTAGGGCAACTATACAGATGTTGGCCTTTCATCTCAATCGTTCAATTTCCATATCTATTTCATCAATGACCTTTTGAATTTCATTCATTAGCGTGTGCTGGTAATTCATCATCTGTTGAAACATGTTTTGCGAAAACTTCATGGCCTGAATATTTGTATTCGATTTACCAAAAGCTTCAAAATCACGGGGTATGGAAACATTGTTCTCGTTCAATTTTAATTGGGATATCGTCATGGGATGGATAAAGGATGTATAATGTTCCTCTAAATACCGTTCTTCCAACTCCTTGTATAAATTCATCCAGCGATCATAGATACCTGAAATCATTAAGCGCATGCTGTCATTGGAGATAATATTCGCCCCTGTCTGACTGATATTATCATAAGTGGTTCTTACAATTGAAAAAGTAGCAAAGTGGTAAAGATTTCGAAAACCAGGAATAAGTGAATCATGATAGGGTAAGTTATTCTGCATATGATGAAGAATAATATCATTGGCCCGCTTGCTGCGATGGAAACCGGCACTATCAGCTTTAATGTCTTCATAACATTGGTCTAGGTCTGATTTTAACTCGGTTAAGGTTTTGATCTCCACCTGTTGCAATTTCCTGTTTGTATTCCGTTTATTGATTTGAAGTGCGATAAGAATTCCAATGACTACAAGCACAATTTCCCCAACCGCATAGAACATATATTTACGAAACCTGTTTTGCGATATTAGTTTCTAACGTAATCGCCTGAAGAAGTGAATCATAAGAAGTTGGTTGGTTTCTTAAAGATACTGAAACTCTAAAAGGGATGATTTTGCATTTAACGGGACTTCATCTTCGTGAATTGCATAAGGCGCTTCACTTCCTGTCGTTAATCATCGGTTACTAATTAAATTTTAATGTCGATCACCAGTATGTTAATAAGATATTTAAAACTCTTTCCCGGGTAATTCCATTCCATTGTTCAATAATAATAATTTAGTAAAGGACTAATTAGTCTTCTATTGTATGCATTATTACAAGATCCAAATCGTTCTTCAGGAAGTCCCCGGTGAAATCAGCATTTGCTTCTCTATTTGCGGCTGCCTG
>JABDPU010000121.1 GCA_013042625.1 Flavobacteriaceae bacterium
AGTTCATCTCCCTGAGGATTGGCCAGTCCGACACCTGCATATAGCACCTTCGCATCCTGTTCCTGTGCATGCTTTTTAAAGGTCTCCATCCAGACCACATCATAATTATTTGGATTTTCGGGTAGAATTACGGCACGAACAATCACGAAGAAGTATTGCTTGTTTTTATCCATACAAACAAACTGCGGATGCTTTTTGAGCTTGCTATTGATTGCAATAAATTCGAAGCCACGTCGCTCCAGTTCCTTGCCCACATGATTCATGGCGAGGTTATGGAGCTCCTGATTTGTAAGTGGTCTACTCATTTTATAATAAGAAAAAACCAACACTCTCGTATTGGTTTTGACATTTGTTTTTATCCTCCGAAATCGTCGAATCGGATACTCTCATCCGGGATTCCAAAATCTTCTCCCATTTTCTGAACCGCTTTGTTCATCAATGGCGGACCGCAGAAATACAATTCGATATCTTCGGGTGAATCGTGATGATTCAGATAGTTATCTATCACACACTGGTGAACAAATCCAACAAAGCCGTCTCCTTCCCCGTCAATGCCATCCTTAACTTTCCAATTATCTTCTTCCAAAGGTTCGGAAAGGGCCAAATAGAATTTGAAATTCGGGAATTTGCGCTCTAATTCATAGAAGTGCTCAAGGTAGAACAGCTCACGCTTAGAACGTCCGCCATACCAGTAAGTAACTATTCTTCCGGTTTCCAAAGTTTTAAAAAGATGGTATAAATGCGATCGCATTGGTGCCATTCCTGCACCTCCACCAACATAAAGCATTTCAGAATCGGATTCATTGATGAAGAATTCACCATATGGTCCTGAAATCGTCACTTTATCACCCGGTTTTTGCGCAAAGATATATGAAGAAGCAATTCCGGGATTCACATCCATCCAATCGTTCTTTGCCCGATCCCATGGTGGAGTGGCAATACGAACATTCAGCATAATCTCACGTCCCTCAGCAGGATAAGAAGCCATGGAATATGCACGTTCAACGACTTCAGTATTTTTCATTACCAAAGGCCAAAGATTAAACTTGTCCCACTCTAATTTAAACTTATCCGGAGTTTCATGTTCTTCGGGATGAGCAGTTATGTCCATATCGCTATATCTCACCTCGCAAGGTGGAATTTCAATCTGAATATAACCACCTGCCTTATAGCCCATATCTTCAGGAATTTCAACAACAAATTCCTTGATAAATGAAGCTACATTATAATTTCGAACCACAGTGGCCTCCCATTTCTTGATACCAAATACCTCTTCAGGGATTGTGATCTCCATGTCCTGTTTCACCTTGACCTGGCAAGCCAATCTAGCACCATGTTTCAGTTCCTTTCTGGTGAAATGCGGAGTTTCGGTTGGCAGGGCTTCCCCACCTCCCTGAAGTACGTGGCATTCACACTGAATACAGGTTCCACCGCCACCACAGGCCGACGGCAAAAATATCTTTTCATTTCCAAGGGTTGACAGCAGCGTGCCACCAGATGGCACTTCTACTTCACGTTCACCATTGATTTTCAACATTACCGGACCGGAAGGGGCCAACTTTTGTTTTATAAATAACAACAAGCTCACAAGGGCCAGAGTAACCACCAGGAAGGCAGCTATAGTGGCAATTACGGTACCGGTTATTCCCGCTGCTAACATCATATTAATTCAATTCTTTTTTTGTGTTATCGGCTAATGCGTCGTTTTCTTTTTCTTTTTCATCTTCGGAATCGATGAGGACTGTTTTAGTCTCTGCAGGAGCTTGCTCTTCTCCTCCTGTAAGCATTCCACCAAAACTCATAAATCCTATGGCCATCAATCCTGTAATAATAAAGGTAATACCCAATCCTCTTAAAGGCGCAGGAACGTTTGAATAACGAATTTTCTCTCGAATTGCAGCAATAGCAAGAATGGCTAAAAACCACCCTATTCCGGAAGAAACCCCATAATTAAACGCCAGCCCCAAGGTTGCAATCTCACGAGACTGCATAAAAAGTGATCCACCCAAAATCGCACAATTTACCGCAATTAAAGGAAGGAATATTCCAAGGGAATTATATAATGAAGGTGAGAATTTCTCAACTACAATCTCTACCAGCTGCACCATGGTCGCTATGGTTGCGATAAACATGATAAAAGACAGAAAGCTCAGATCGTAGCTTGCAAATTCAGGCCCAAGCCAGGCCAGGGCTCCTTCCTGTAAAATATACTGATCAAGCAACCAGTTTAAGGGTACGGTGATCGCTAAAACGAAGATCACTGCTGCACCTAAACCTACTGCGGTCGATACTTTTTTAGATACGGCCAGGTAAGAGCACATTCCAAGGAATGTAGCGAATACCATATTATCTATAAAAATCGATTTAAAGAATAATTCAACGTGTTCCATAATTCAAATTCTAGTGGTCTTCGATTAATGCTTTGTTCTTGTGGCGTTGCACCCAAATAATTATTCCAACAACAATCAATGCCATGGGTGATAATAGCATAAAGCCATTGTTTTCGTATCCGAAGGCATAAAGCCCGGTCTTATCTACCGGATTACCCAGCACTTCAATTCCTAAAAGTGTACCCGATCCTAATAATTCTCTAAAAAATCCAACAATGATCAAAATAACACCATATCCCAGGGCATTACCAATACCATCAAGGAATGATCGCCATACGCCGTTACCCAGGGCAAATGCCTCGAAACGACCCATAATGATACAGTTGGTAATAATCAGTCCTACAAATACCGATAATTCCTTACTCAGGGTATAGGCATAAGCTTTAAGTACCTGGTCAACGATGATTACCAGCGTTGCCACAACGGTTAGCTGAACGATGATCCTGATCTTGGAAGGAATAATATTCCTGATCAGCGAGATCACCACGTTTCCAACTCCAAGTACAAAGATCACGGAAATGGCCATTACAATGGAAGCGTTGAGCTCCGCTGTAATAGCCAATGCCGAACAAATACCCAATACCTGGATGGTAATCGGGTTATTATCCGCCAGTGGATCTAATATAAGTTTACTGTCTTTCTTAGATAGTAGCGCCATAGCAATTTTCTATTTATTTAAAGATTCAAAATAAGGCACATATAACCTCAAATCGCTCGAGATCATTGCAGACACACCGTCACCTGTAATAGTGGCACCAGCTATTGCATCTACCTCATTATCTGTTTTATCCTGATTACGCGGATCGGCATTGCTTTTTGAAACATTAATTCCCTTAAACCGTCCGTCCGATAATAAATTCTCTCCTATGAAATCATCCATAAAGAAGCGCTGCTTGATATTCGCTCCAAGTCCCGGAGTTTCGGCTTTATGGTCGAAATAAGCACCTTGCACAACCATATTCTCATCCATGGCTATGTATGCCCAAATGGCATCCCAAAGTCCTTTTCCCCTGATAGGAGCTATGTAATATGTTTTGCCTTCTTTCTCACCGACAAAAAGCGGTAACCTGCGGTCGTAGTCTGCATCCTTTGCAAGGGTTTTTTCTTTTTTGATATCGATAAGATAAGCCGTAGTATCCTCTTCCACTTCACCATTTTGAATGATGAGTTGTTTTTTGATGTACTCCTTGAATAGTTTTGGTGCTTCTTCCGTAGAAACAAAATTTGCAGCTGAACCTTCATTTTCATTTATACCCATGGCATAAAGGATGTTCTGCTGCTTTTCCAAACGCTTATTCTCAGTGATTGTAGGCTTCAGGACTTCGGCTAAGAATGCCAAAACAAAACCTACAACAACCACCATTCCAACGGCGAACAGCAGTGTGTATAAATTAGAATCTGTTCTCTTACTCATAACTAAGCAACTTTAGCTTTTAAACGTTTCATTCTTCGTTTAACATTGGCCTGGACAACATAATGATCTATTGTTGGTGCAAATACATTCATAAGGAGAATGGCCAGGAATACTCCTTCCGGATAAGCCGGGTTAAATACACGTATTAGAATGGAAATGAATCCAATCAGGAATCCATAAATCCATTTTCCCTTATTGGTTTGGGATGCAGTCACAGGGTCTGTAGCCATATATACTGCTCCAAATAAAATACTTCCTATAATAAGATGTTGCCAGAAAGGCACACTCATCAATCCATAAAATTTACTGGTTTCTCCAATCCAGCCCTGGTCGACTACTCCGTTAAAGATCAATCCCATTACAAGTGCTCCAAGGATGGTACTGACGATAATTCGCCAGCTTCCGATTTTAGTAAAGATCAGGAACAAACCTCCAATTATGATCAATATTTTTGAGGTTTCGCCCACAGAGCCGGGAATGAGTCCATAGAACATATCAGCCAGGCTATAGGCTATTTCCTGGTTCTGTGCATAACTTCCGAGAATGGTTTCGCCTGAAATGGAATCCAGGGCAGCACCTTCAGAAATTTGATTAGCACGCTCCACGGCACCATGTACCCAAACCTTATCACCACTCATCCATGTAGGGTAGGCAAAAAATAAAAATGCACGTATAGTAAGTGCCGGATTCAGAATATTCATTCCAGTACCTCCAAACACTTCTTTTCCCAGCACTACACCAAATGCAACCGCAACGGCAAGCATCCAAAGTGGCAAATCAACAGGAACGATAAGTGGAACCAGCATCCCTGTAACAAGGTATCCCTCTTCAACTTCATGCCCTTTGATGATAGCAAAAAGAAATTCAATTCCCAGACCAACACCGTATGAAACGATAACGAGAGGTAAGATTTTTATAAGTCCAATAATGAAATTATCCAAGGTCCAGAACGTATCTCCAAGAAATCCTGATGCCGCCTCAATCTCGCCCAGTGCAAGATAGTGCTGATATCCGGCATTAAACATACCAAAGATCAGACATGGAATCATGGCCAAAATGACAATGTTCATGGTTCGCTTCAGATCGTCGGCAACCTTAATATGCGTTCCGCCATGTGTTGTATCATTAGGCAGATAAAGAAAGGTATGAAGCGCATTGAAGGCCGGAGCCATCTTTTTTCCTTTATACTTTTCTTTTAGCGTGTGTAGTTTACTTTTCAATCCCATAGTTATCCAATTTCTTTTAACATCAGGTCCAGGCCGTCTCTTATTATTTGCTGATGCGGTTGTTTTGAAACGCAGACAAATTCTGTCAGTGCAAAATCCTCTGGTGCAACCTCATACATACCTAGAGCTTCCATTTCGTCAAGGTCCTTATACATACAAGCTTTTAAAATTTGCATGGGGTATATATCTAAAGGAAAAACCTCTTCATAGGTTCCAGTAATAACAAAAGCCCTGTGCTCACCATTTGTATTGGTATTCAAGTCGTATTTTTTCTTTGAATTCAACCAGGAAAAAGTCAAAGCTCTTGAAGTTGATATCTTATTTAAAATAGGTTTAGTCCATCCGAATAATTCGTAATCATCGCCTTCTGGAATTACCGAAATAAGATTGTCGTAATAACCAAGGCTGCCATCTGGCTGAACCTGCTTTCCCGATAATACATTACCTGAAATAATACGGTCGTTAGAATCTTTACTGACCCCATGGTCATAAATCATTGTAGATACTTCTGAACCAATCTTAGTCTTAAAATATCTCGGTTTCTCGACAGATGATCCTACTAGTGCTATGATACGTTCGCCATTAAACTTACCTGTTTGAAGCAGTTCACCCATAATAACAAGATCCTGAGCATTAACGGTCCAAACTGTCTCACCTTTATTAACAGGTTCAACCTTGTTGATAAGTGTACCAACATTTCCAGCCGGATGTGGGCCTGCCACCTGGTGGATAGTCACACCATTAAGTTGGGAAAGTGGAGAATTGCCCTTCCTATTCACCGAGATATGAATTTGACCATCGGTTAACTTCCCAAGTGCATCAACTGCCGTTTGAATGAAATCCACTTTTTCAGCAAGAACAAAATCGAGATCTGCAGCTAATGGTGAGGTATTGAAACCTGATATAAAAATGCCTTTCGGGCTTCTATCTGGCCTTGCAATAATGTCATATGGCCTTTGTTTAATAAAAGGCCAACATCCTGTTTCAAGCAATTGGTTCTTGACAGAATCGACATCTGAATTTGCTGTATCCAAAGATCCATGATCAACAAAGGATTGCTCCTGATCGGCTTCGATCTTTATAGCATCGATGCGTCTCTTCGGACCTCTTTGAATTTCGATAATCTGACCGGAAACCGGACTAACAAATTTGATTTCGGGATTTGCCTTGTCATAAAAAACAGCCTCTCCAGCTTTAACACGTGATCCTTCCTTCGCAATTAGTTTGGGAATAACTCCGTGGAAATCTTCGGGTCTGATGGTGCAGTATTTGCTGATAATGGCTTCTTCAATCGATTTTTCAGCTTCACCTATGAGATTAATATTCAGACCTTTTTTTATTCTTATGTCCATAGACATTTATATAATTGAGTTCTCTAAAAATCCGTGCAAATTTACGAATTAATACTTCTTATTTCATAATTATTAAAGTTATAATTTGTTAAGCCCATTGAGCTCTTATTAACGGCATAAAATTTGATTATCTTTATGCCAAATCGATGTAACCATGAGTTTAAAAAGGCTGGCCCTTTTCATGCTTTTATTATTTTCTATCCCCGTAATGGCCCAAATAGCGGAGGAAATTGCGGAACCGGATTTTATCAAAACGATCACCTTCCGAAGCAATACAAATGAAGGTGAACTCCCCATACTGAAATTGAATGAGAGACTAATTCTGGAATTTGATGCCCTGAATGCTAATGAAGAGGATTTCTACTATGTTATTGAACATTTCAATTATGACTGGACACCTTCCAGGTTGATGAAGCCGGAATTTCTGGACGGCTTTGATAACCAGCGCATTCAGAATTATGAAAATTCATTTAATACCTATCAGATCTATAGCCATTACACCCTTCAGATACCCAATCGACAAACGCGTTTGAAGGTTACTGGAAACTATATGATCTCTATTTATGATGATTATGGCGAGCTCATGTTCAGTAGAAAATTTATGATCTATCAGGATTTGGCGCAGGTAGGAGTCGCTGTTAAAAGGTCCCGAGATGTGCGCTATATCGCAAGCAAACAATCTGTAGACATTTCAGTTTCATCTTTGAACCTCAGGTTCATTAACCCGGATCAAACCGTCAAGACGGTTATTCTTCAGAATAACAACCTGAATACTGCAATTTTTAACTTAAAACCTCAGTATACCCTGGGTAATAGTCTGGTTTACAAATACGATACAGAATCCAGTTTCTGGGGTGGAAACGAATACCTGTTTTTTGAGAATAAAGATGTTAGAAGTGCGAATGTGGGTGTACAATTTATTGACCTTAAAGAGATTTATCATAGTTATTTATTTACCGATGTGATCCGTGCCGACAATCCGTATACCTATAATCCTGATATCAATGGTAATTTTTTAATCACGGCTTTAGATCGTGAAGATGTAAGAATTGAAGCAGATTATACCGTTGTTCATTTTTCTCTTCAGCATCCCGAGATTACCGATGGAGATATTTATATCTACGGAAATTATAACAATTATGCACTCAACGATTCCAATAAAATGGAGTGGAATTCCAGTAGTGGACTTTACGAAAAACAAATGGTTTTAAAGC
>JABDPU010000122.1 GCA_013042625.1 Flavobacteriaceae bacterium
ATATTTCAACTACCAATTCGGTCTACTGTACACCATCAAATGAATTGGTTATCTACAATACTACGGTGAAATATATAAATGATGTAGAATTTTTAGGAACCTTAAATGACGTTTCAAATTTAAATTCGGGAAATTCTGTTGCTGGGTATACCGATTGGACAGGCTTAACAAATAGTGTACAAGCTCAAGGCGAAGGTATAAATGTTTATGTTGGAGGTGTGAACGGCCGTGGCCGATGGAAAGCATGGGTCGATTGGAATAAAGATGATGCCTTTGATTTTACTACGGAAGAGGTATATGATAGCGGTGCGATCGGAACAACAACAACTACCTTTGGTTTTGTAATTCCTCCAAATCAGCCAATAGGAGATTACAGGTTAAGAATAAGGTTCCACAATACGGCAACGGATAATTGGAGTTATGATTTTGACGCCTGTGAGTTTTTTGATTTCTGGGATGATACCACAGGTAATCCAAATGACGGGGATTTCAGGTTGGGTGAGGCTGAGGATTACCTATTTACGATTGTGGCTAGATGCCCGGCACAGATCACCAGTGTAACCAACGGCTCTACTTGCGGACCGGGTCCGGCTACACTTAATGTTTCAGGAACCGCAGGTGTTACTCAATTCCTTTGGTATACAAGCGAGACTGGTGGAACCCCTGTTGCAACAACGCCAACAGGTCAATGGTCACCTAATGTTTCAACTACAACTTTATACTGGGTTAGTGCTACCGATGGCAGCTGTGAATCACAGGTTCGCACCAAAGTTATTGCCACCATGAATCCGGTAACAACTCTCACTTTTAACCAGGCTACACCTGCGGTTTGTGGTGAAGATGATATTTTAAATTTATCGGCAACCGGAGACACCGAAGTCGCATACCTGATCAACGAAGATTTTGAAAGTGGTGGCACAGGAGTTTTCTCGGTGATTAATCTAATCGATAATGGCGCGGCCACCAATGCCCTTTCCGAATGGCAAAACCGGGCAAGTACATTTGTCCCTTCTGAACTTGTATGGTTCCCAGCCATTTCCTCAGGTTTCGGAGGCAATCAATTTGTTATGGCTACTTCCGATGTAAACCCAAGTTCAGGTTTTGTATACACCTCACTGGAATCTCCGGTTTTAGACTCGTCTGTATTTACCGATCTGACGTTATCGTTTGATATGTATTTCTCAAAATATCTGACAGGATTAGATCCTGACGAGATTAACATTTTTGTATCCACCGATGGTGGCGCAAATTGGGTGATCGAACAGACTTACATCGATGATGTAGGCTATGGAACCGATTTTGCTAATCTGACACTTGATCTATCTGCATATATCAATGAACCTAACCTTATCATATCCTTTGATTATTACTCAATATGGGCCGATGGTGTGGCACTGGATAATATTCAACTCTACGGCTCACGACCATTGAATCCGTCCTTCACCTGGACGGGTACAGTAGATGCATTTGTAGATGCAGGAGCGACCATTCCGTATAATCCGGGTGATATTGCTCCGGAAGTATGGATTAAACCGACTGCAGCACAATTAGCCTTACCTAGTTTTTCATTTACCGCTAATGCAACCTTATCCAATGGCTGTGTGGTGTCAAAAGATGTTACTATACTGAATAATACCAAAATATGGACTGGTAATAATGATTCAAACTGGGAAAATCCCGGAAACTGGTCCCCCAATGGCGTTCCAACCGCAAACAATTGTGTTATCGTGAGGGATGTCGGAACGAATCCTGATCCATTAACCGGCCCACCTGTCCCACCGATTCCTAAGTTTGCTTATAATTTATTGGTAGGAGCTGCCGGTGTACTCGAAATAGGTGCTGACCGCTCATTAACTGTTTCAGATGCTGTAACCGTTGAGCCTGGTGGCGTACTCTATGTCAAAAACAATGGCAGCCTGGTTCAAATAAATGATGTGGCAAATTCAGGAGATATTTTAGTTGAACGAGCTCCTGGAAATGGAGCTGCTGTTAATAATTTGAATTATGTGTATTGGTCTTCGCCAGTAACCGGATTTAATGTTGATGATTTGTCTCCGGATGCAGCGGCTGGTCAGAAATGGGAATGGCAAACCACCACAGCAAATACTTATGGTAATTGGGTAGATGCATCAAATGCTGTAATGCCTGCAGGAAAAGGTTTTATTGTCAGAGGCCTCTCAGGAGTAGTACCTAATCCAATATTTACCTTAACACCAAATAGCACTTTATTTTCAGGAGTCCCACATAATGGTAGTATAAGTATTCCTATTTATCATGGGAACTACAACGTGGGAGGCGATCCCGGATATCCCGGAGGGTCACCAGGTGTATTGGCCTTTAACAGTGATGACAATTGGAATTTAGTCGGTAATCCATTCCCATCTGCTATTTCAGCGGATGCGTTTATCGATGCCAACGCTGCCATTATAGAAGACAATCCTGCTTCAGGTTCTATTATTGGTGCTGTATGGGTTTGGCCACATGCCGGATTGCCAAGCGCCTTAAACAATGATCCTTTCTATGATAATTATGTGGCGAATTATGCCGACCAGTACATCAAGCATAATAAAACAGGAACTACAGTTCCCGGAGGACCTGCGGATGTTTACCTGGCTTCCGGACAAAGCTTCTTTGTATTGGCAGATCATGCAGCTGACCCGGGAGGAGCCGATAGCGTTATATTTAACAACTCTATGCGTGATGCAACCTATAGCAATAACAATTTCTATGAAGCTCCACAGAGTGATAATCCTGTCATTGGAGAGTCGGAAGAGAGTCCGGACAAAAACCGTATATGGCTTAATCTATCGGGATCTGCTAACATGGCCAAAACCATTTTATTAGGTTATATAAACGGTGCAACAAATGAAAAGGATAGAATGTACGATGCACCTGAATTCAATGGTTCCTCCCACGCGTTTTATTCTTTAATTGGAAATGAAAAATATGCCATTCAGGGTAAGGCATTACCATTTGATCGGGATGATACCATTGCTTTGGGCATGATTTTACCAAGTAATGATTTGTATACTATTTCAATCAATACGGTCGATGGCTTGTTTGAATCGGCAGATCAAAATATCTTCTTAAGGGATAATTACGAAAACACGATTCATGATCTTAGGCTTAATCCGTATAGCTTCATGTCTGATACCGGAACGTATAATGATAGGTTTGATATTGTATATATTCAGGAAACACTTGGAAATGGCGACCTTGATCTTGAGCATGTGGTTGTTTATGTAAATAACGAAGCCTCTCAACTTATCCTCAAAAATCCAGGTATGCTTGAGATAGATCAAATCATCCTTTATGACGCTGCAGGGAAGGTGATTTTTGATAGATCGAACGTTGAAATAAGCGCGGAATACAATTTCTCTACAAAGATGTTGAGTTCCGGGATTTATGTCGCAGCAGTTAACTTTAAAGACCAAAGTAACATCTTTAAAAAAGTCGTTGTCAAAAATTAATTCTCAGACCTTAGATAAATGATTAACGGACTGATTAATTTCAGTCCGTTTTTATTTGTACTGATATTATTTTGTTAATTTGGAATATGCCTGGCCATGAAGATTTAATGTTCCCCTGCCTTTGGAAGAAATATCTTCATATAGAATGTATGGGATGCGGATTTCAAAGATCTGTGGTGCTTTTATTTCAGGGTCAGTTTGAAGCTGCGTTTTATATGTATCCGGCAGTTTACACCTTGCTCGTGCTATTTGGCTTTTTGATCCTTCACCTGAAGTTTAAATTTAAATATGGAGCAAAAATTTTATTAGCTTTGTTCGTCACGAATATTGCGATCATTGTTATTAACTATATATTGAAATTCATTTAATCATTATGGAAAGACAAACTTTACCTAATTCAACCCTTGTTCTGGTCATGGGTATTTTATCTATCGTTGGATGTTGCTGCTATGGATTACCCGGACTCATTTGCGGGATCGTGGCAGTGGTTGTTGGGCAAAAGGCTACCAGCCTGTATAAAGAAGCTCCTGAGAATTATTCCGGTTTTGACAATGTAAAAGCCGGTAAGATTATGGGTATAATAGGCATTGTTTTAAGCGTCCTGTTTATAATTTATCTGATCTGGGTAATCTCATTCATCGGTTGGGAAGTTCTGCAAGATCCTGATCAACTTAGAGAGCGCATGGAAGAAATGCAACGGAACGGATAAGAAATATCTTAAAATTAAAAAAGCGACCAATTGGTCGCTTTTTTAATTATTCGAATTCAGACAGAGTCTTTTTAATAATATCGAGGCATTCGTACAACTGCTCTTCAGTCATGACCAGTGGCGGTGCAAATCGTATGATATTGCCATGTGTTGGTTTAGCCAGCAATCCATTGTCACGCAACCTCAGGCATATATCCCATGCCAGGTCACTATCCTCATCATCATTAATAACAATAGCATTAAGCAGTCCTTTCCCACGAACCAAATCGACAACCTCACTATCTTTGATATATTCATTAATTTCATTTCTGAAGATCTTTCCAAGTTTATCGGCATTTTCAGCCAGGCCTTCATCACGAACGACCTCTAAAGCGGCAATTGCCACAGCAGCGGCCACAGGATTTCCTCCAAAAGTACTACCGTGATTTCCAGGACGGATCACATTCATGATCTCATTGTCTGCCAATACAGCAGAAACAGGATATACGCCTCCGCTTAATGCTTTTCCCAGCACCAGGATATCCGGTTTGACCTCCGGAGTTCCTGAACAATTTTTATTCTTACAGCTGCAATTCCCACAAGTGGCCAATAATCGTCCTGTTCGAGCTATACCGGTCTGAACCTCATCTGCAATAAACAACACATTATACTTTTCACACAAGGCCTTGGCTTTAACCAGGTAATCTTCACGAGGAACAAAAACCCCGGCTTCTCCCTGAATAGGTTCTACGAGGAAACCGGCAATATTTGGAGAACTCTCCAAAGCTTTTTCAAGTGCATCCAAATCATCATAATCAATTTTTATAAAACCATCCGTATAGGGTCCAAAATTTTTACGAGCGGATGGATCACTTGAAAATGAAATAACAGTTGTTGTCCGACCATGGAAATTATTCTTGCAAACTATGATCTGGGCTTTGTTCTGGTCAATGCCCTTGACTTCATAAGCCCATTTTCTACAAACTTTAATCGCCGTCTCAACCGCTTCTACACCTGTATTAATGGGTAAAAGCTTATCGAATCCGAAAAAATCGGTTGTGAATTTTTCGTAGCGACCCAACATATCATTATAGAATGCGCGGGAAGTCAGTGTTAATTCCTGTGCTTGCTCAATTAGGGCATTGACGATCTTGGGATGTCCATGTCCCTGGTTTAGTGAGGAATATGCCGACAAAAAATCATAGTATTTCTTGCCTTCAACATCCCAAACAAAAACTCCTTTGCCACGGCTCAATACTACTGGTAAAGGATGGTAATTTTCTGCTCCGTACTTGTTTTCAAGGGCCATTGCCTCTTGAGACGAGATATGATTTAAAACAGCCATTTTAATTGAAAATTAATTAAGAAAAACAACCATTCCTTCTTGAGGAGAGAAATCATCCTTTAGGAGCTGCAAATTACTAAATAATCGTTTCTTCTTAAAATGTTATTATCAGAGTTTATGAGCAAGTGACGATAATTGCAATTCCAATCGTTTAATCTCTCTTAATAGTACATTTTTATTCATCTGCATCCATGCAAATAGTTTCAAAAGCGTGACAGACATCAGACATAAAATACCGCCAACTGCCCATTTGATCAGCATTTCGGTATCCTCGGCTTTAAAGAACTCCACAACACAATAAATGAACACTAAGAACACTGCTACCATAACAATGTTCATCAAAACCATTATCCATTTTAATTTCCCTCTAAACAACCCGCCTACCATCTGGAACAGGTTCTGCTCATCTAGTTCATCGTAAAATTTAGCTTCTTCTTCAGATAAAGCTTCACGGATTAATTCATCAATGTTTTCCTTATTTGTTTTCATGATCTATAATTTTAAAATTTGTTTCAATTGTTCACGTGCGTAAAATAACCTCGATTTTACTGTTCCCGATGACACCTCCAAAATAGATGCAATCTCGGCCAAACTATATTCCTGGATATAGAAAAGCTGCAATACCTGCTGCTGTTTTTCAGGCAAATCGTAAATAGCTGCTTTTATTTTTTCAATATTTAAACGATAGGATTCCTGGTCAGGTTCAGCCTGGCCCTCCTGGATTAATTCTTTTGTATGACCGGAATTTGTCTTATTATTCCTTACCCAATCAATTGATTTTCTCACAACAATTCGCATGGCCCAGCTTTTAAAGGAATTCGGATCTCTCAATTGATCTATTTTAGCCATGATAACCTGCCAGCTATCCTGAACAATATCCTGGGCATCAGCAATATTTCTTGTATATCCAAAGGCCTGATAGCAAAATTTATCATGCCATCTCTTTACCAAAAGAGCCAGGGCCTTCTTATTTCCATTCTGGAAATCGATAACCAAAAATCCATCTAATATGTCGGATTGCTTTCGCATGACTATTCTTAAGACGGGAAATTCTGAAAAAGGTTCATTTATATCGAAGTTCATTAAAGATAATCCAATTTATCAGCTAAATACTTAGCATGATTCTTATTTTTGCGCATGGCCAGGAAGAAACGGAAACAGATCTTTGAACAACTCGAGGTTATCGATGCCGGGGCAAAAGGAAAAGCGGTTGCCAAAGCACCAGACGGTAGAGTGGTCTTCCTGAAAAATGCTGTCCCAGGTGATATCGTTGATGTAGAGACTTATAAAAAACGAAAGTCTTTCTACGAAGGTAACGTCCTCACCATTCATAAGGGTTCAGAAAGACGTGTTGAACCGAGTTGTAAGCATTTCGGACTATGTGGGGGCTGCAAATGGCAGAATATGGATTACGAGTCCCAGTTGTTTTTTAAACAGAAGGAAGTCGAGCAAAACCTCAGACGAATCGGACATCTTGAATATCCGGAATTGCTTCCTATTATTCCTTCGGAAGACATTTTCTTCTACAGAAATAAGATGGAGTTTTCCTTTAGTAATAATCGCTGGTTAACTTCAGAAGAACTGAATTCAGATCAGGAATTCAGCAATAAAAATGCTCTGGGCTTTCATATTCCCGGGCGATGGGATAAAATTCTGGATATCGATAAATGCTGGCTTCAGGCCGACCCGTCAAACGCAATACGCAATTTTACCAGGTCGTTTGCTGTTGAAAATAAGCTATCATTTTTCGATCTGCGAGAACAAAAAGGCCTGTTACGAAACCTGATGATCAGGACGACGAGCATTGATGAAATTATGGTTCTGGTGCAGTTTTTTGACGACGACCAATCTGAGCGAGAATCACTGCTCGATGCATTAATTGAAAACTTCCCTGAAATTAGGTCCTTGTTATATGTAATCAATCAGAAAGCCAATGACACTATATATGACCAGGAAGTAATCTGTTATAATGGAAGAGATCATATCCTTGAAAAAATGGAAGGCCTGACTTTTAAGATCAATGCTAAGTCCTTTTACCAAACCAATTCTAAACAAGCTTTCAAACTCTATGATGTGGCCAGGGATTTTGCCCGGTTAACCGGAGAAGAACTTGTTTATGACCTCTACTCAGGAACAGGAACCATAGCCCTTTTCCTGGCAAAACAAGCAAAACACATCATCGGTGTCGAATCGGTTCCGGATGCTGTGGTTGCCGCAAAAGAAAATGCACAATTTAACGGTGTTGATAACGTTGAATTTGTCGTGGGAGACATGAAAACCGTTCTCGATGAAACCTTTGTTGATAAACATGGCCAACCCGATGTCATCATTACTGATCCTCCACGTGATGGAATGCATCAAAAGGTTGTTGAGGAAATATTGAGAATTCGAGCCGGCAGAATTGTATATGTAAGCTGCAATAGCGCAACCCAGGCAAGAGATCTGGCCCTTTTGAACGATGATTATAAAATTGTAAAGGTTCAAGCTGTTGATATGTTCCCGCAAACCCATCATGTTGAAAATGTTGTACTTTTGGAAAAACGTTAAGATGAGAAGACCCTTAATCTGTTTAGGACTCCTGGCGGGTGTTTTATTTGCCTCCTTATCATCCTGTGAGAAAGATGATATTTGTCCGGAAGGAACCTCCACTACACCACTCTTAATTCTTAGGTTTTATGACATTGCAGATAATGAAGAGCTTAAACCTGTAGTCGGACTCTTTGCCTATGTTTTAGATGATGATGATTCTAACATATCCATTTCAGGCCTGGTACAGAACAATTCCGATTCATTGACTATTCCACTCCGAACAGATCAAATAAGTACCAGGTTTGCTATTTACAAGGAACATGCCCTTGATGAAAACGGTTTGCCACTAGGAAATCCCGAAACTCTAACAGTTAATTATACCCCGGAAGACATTTATGTGTCCAGGGCGTGCGGATTCAAAACTGTTTTTAATGGTTTACTCCTGAATGTGGCTATTGATGGAGATAACTGGATCCTGAACTCAGAGGTTGTACAAACCGATGTCGAATCACAAACCCAGGCACATGTCGAGATATTTCATTAGTCTGATAGTTATACTTGCCATCCATTCGCAGTCTTTTTCGCAGGTTGAAGAAGCAGCGATTGATTCCACGGTTTTTGAAAAACCATACGGTCTAAGGCTTGGTGGTGATATTGGTAAATTGATTCGGGCAGCAGTAGATCCTGATTATAGTGGCTTTGAGATCAATGGAGATTATCGGATAACTGAGGATCTTTATATCGCCGGTGAATTGGGTACTGAAGAAAGGACCACCACCACCGATTTCCTCAATTCTACGGCTAAAGGAAACTATCTCAAAGCCGGACTAGATTACAACTTTTATGAGAACTGGTTCGGGTTAGACAATATGATTTATGGAGGTTTACGTGTTGGAGTAGCTACATTTAGCCAGAAGATCAATTCATACACGGTTTACAATACGAACCAGACATTTGGTTCAAATTTTAAGGATGAATCAAGAGAGATCAAGGGATTAAATGCACTTTGGTCTGAATTGATAGTCGGGATCAAAGCTGAAGTCCTTAACAATCTCTATATGGGGATCAATGTTCAATTCAAAGGTTTG
>JABDPU010000123.1 GCA_013042625.1 Flavobacteriaceae bacterium
GAATTAGCTTCAGGCATACAGTTACTTGATAAAAACACCTTTGAAGATGCCATAAGCAGGCGACGTATCCAGCTTGTGGATGTGAGGACACCAGAGGAATATGAAGCCGGACATATTGAAAAGGCAACCAATATAGACTTCCTTGCCGATAATTTTGAACAGAATATTCAGGAAATCAACAAAGATCGCCCGGTGTTTATCTATTGCCGTAGCGGTGGACGAAGCGGACAAGCCGCAGAACTCATGAAGAAATTGGGATTTAAAAAGATCTATGATTTGAGAGGTGGATATCTTTCCTGGTCAGAACAATAGCATCAAGGTTATTCCGGATCATATTTCAACGGAGCGGGATATGGTAAGTTCATATCGCTGATCAGCTCTAAAAACCTTGGATCTTTTCTTACTCCTTCATTATTGATATAAATCCTTATCCATGGATACCCTCCATGCCTGTTTTCTTTGGCTAACCATTTTATGGCTTCAGCCTTCTGACCCAATTCTGCATTGATCATTCCTAGACAGAGGTTTACAAATCCTGAAGGTGTAGCAGCTTCAAGTTCACTGATCACTTCCTTGGCTTCGTCAAAATTCGCTGATCTTCTGGTTAAAGCCATTCCATAGCCCCAATACCGCCAAACCGGCAATATTGAGTATGCTTGTCTTAGCAGTTTGAAGCCTTCTTCCTCCCTGCCCTGATCAACATAAATCAAACCTCTTATTACTTTTTCAATAGCATAATTGTCGTCCATATGACGCACCTTGTCCAATTCAGCAAGGCCTTTATCATATTCTCCTACCATGCGATAAATTTCAGCTAGGAAAGCCGTGTGCATAGGAGTGAACGGATCTAACTCCTGGGCACGTTTATGTTCTTCAATGGCTTCATTCATCCTTCCGAAAAGCACTAAATACCAGGATCGATGATAATGATTGTAGGCCATATTAGGGTTTAGAAGATCTGCCTTTTCAAAAGCATACTCGGCTAACTTCCAGTCCATGCCAAAGTAGGTATGATAGTGGGCAAGTGCTGCCCACCCTTCTGCGTTCAAACTGTCGAGTTGAATAGCCCTTTTGGCGGCCGCCAATGCTTTGGGGAATACATCAGGAGGAGGATCCGGTCCATGTCCCAGGGTGATATAGCCCTCAGCCAGCCCTGCATATGCATCCGGATCGGCAGGGTTTTGATCTATTGCCTGCTGAAGAAAGGCCATCCCCTTTTGAAATTCAGCCGGAGTTGATTTACCTAAATAATACTTGCCCTTAAGGTATAGCTCATAGGTTTCAGGTCTGACCTGTCTTATTTTGGTCAATTGAAGGTTATTCTCAATATCAACATCGATTTCCATTTCTGCAGAAATATCCACTACAGCCTCTGCAAACAACGACTTTACCTGGGTGATATCCTTAGAATATTTTTTAGACCAAATGACCTCGTCGGAATCAATGGCTTCCTTGAGTTCCAATTTGACCTCAATGGTGTTCACCCGTCTTTCAATGGTTCCTGAGATAAAGTAATCGATTTGCTTTAACTGCTCTAAAATGAGAAGATTGGCAGCACTGACATCAGGCGTGAATTTTTTCGATGATGATTGGTGAAGAATGGTAAACTGATCCACTTTGGACAGCTCGGTAATAAATGCATCAGTTAATCCGGAGGAGAAATAAACCGAGTCATTCGTCTGGGTTAAATCGGTCATTGGAAGAATGGCTACCCGATAATTCCTTCCTGAAAACTCACCGCTGCTCCATTTCGAGCCAGCCCAGAAACTAACTGATATCAATAGGATAACAGCCAAAACAATGGAACCAACAATAACATTGTTCAATCGTCGATTGGTAAGTCGGATGGTCTCTTCGTCGATTTCGACCTCACTGGTTTTCCGAAATCCCTGGGGGGTCAGATCATAGATCCAGGAAAAAATAACCCAAAATATCAGCCCCAGCACCAGAAGATAAATAACGATTTTAAGCGCATAATCCGGTGCATCGAATGTGGGGAGTACAATTGATGCTATTTGAACGACGACCCAGGCCACAGCCAGGTAGGCCAAAGTGGCTTTAAACACATTCCGTCTATGTAACTGCTCTATCAGTTTCCGAAAATCCATTGCAGATAATTTATACCAATAGGTAAAGCAGATTCAGCACAATCGATTAAAGATATTTCCAATACTTATTAAATAAAATGATTATTGTCATAAGATTCATGGAGTGCGAATAAACTGATAAAAATCATAGGAAATTCATAGGTAATCACTCTAACTTAAGAGATTCAACTGAGATTAACTCTAGACTGCACCATATTATGAAAAATCTTGACATCAAATTAGGTTTGATAGTCATGTTGTCATTCCTTCTTTTAAGTACTGTTGTCCACAAATCAAACTACTTTTACGTTCCTACAACCATTGACGATTTCTTTATGCCTGGTTCCCAACCAGGTGAATCGGGCGATTTCGATTCTCCCAATCAATGCGATAACTGTCATGGCGGTTACGATAATGCTGTGGAACCCGCATTCAATTGGCGAGGCAGCATGATGTCTCAAGCCATGCGTGATCCATTATTTGATGCATCACTAACTATCGCTAACCAGGATGCCATTGATTCGGGTGATCTCTGCCTGCGCTGTCATACACCCGGTGGATGGTTGTCAGGTCGGTCTGAACCTACAGATGGCAGTGCTCTTCAAACTATAGATTATGAAGGGGTTCAATGTCATGTCTGTCATAAGCTCATCGATCCCGCGAGCACAGAGCCAATTGATCTGGCTTATATGAATACTATTAATAATGTACCGACTCAGCATGGTAATGGTATGTTTGTAGTGGATTCGGATAACAATACGAAACGCGGTCCATACGATGATGCCGAGGCCAACCATCCTACAATACATTCTACCTTTCATACCAAGTCTGATCTTTGTGCGACTTGTCATGATGTGAGTAATCCGGCTTTTTCAAAAGCTCCGGATGGCACCTATCAGCCTAATAGTTTAGGCATGGCTGCGCCAGACTTTGACAAATACGAGATGTTCCCGGTTGAACGTACTTATAGCGAATGGCTTATGAGTGATTACAATTCACAAACGGGGATACCATCTACAGCATTTGGTGGAAATAAGGCCAATGTGGCTTCCTGTATGGATTGTCATATGCCTGATGTAACCGGAAAAGGTTGTGATAAAAACTTTGCTCCGATCAGGAATGACCTGGCACAACACGATATGACCGGAGGGAATACTTTTGTGCCATTGTTGATAAAAGATCTTTATGGAAATGATGTTGACCAGGCGGCCATCGATGAAGGTATTATCAGGGCTCGCTATATGCTTCAGAATGCTGCCACGATGAATTTAGAAGTTGAGGCCACCATGGACGGTTACCAGGTTGAGGTTGAAATCATAAATGAAACGGGGCATAAATTACCTTCCGGGTATCCTGAAGGCCGAAGAATATGGATCAATCTGAAAGCCTTTGATATAGCAGATAATCTTCTGTTTGAATCCGGAGCATACGATTCATCAACTGGTACTTTAAACCTCGTTAACACGAAGATTTATGAGGCCAAACTGGGAATGAGTCAGAATGTAGCAGATATTGCAAATGCCAATGGTACGGGGACTTATTCAGCAGGAGAATCATTCCATTTTGCTTTGAATAATATGGTCATTAAAGATAACCGAATACCGCCTCGTGGTTTTACCAATGCGAATTTTGAAGCAGTACAGGCAGCCCCTGTGGGTTATTCTTATGCGGACGGCGACTATTCAGATGAAACCTATTATACGGTGCCGGAAGACACCTATCGTATTGAAGTTAAATTGTTCTATCAGACAACTTCCAAGGAGTATATTGAGTTCCTTAGAGACGAAAATGTAACGGATACCAAAGGTCAGGAATTATATGATCTCTGGGTAGCATTTGGACGTTCAGCACCCGAACTTATGGTTGAACAGGAATTCTTTACTGACTTATTGGATATAGAGAACGCTCAAATAACTGATAAATCAATACGACTCTATCCGAGTCCGGCAGCGGATGAAATTTTCCTATCGATGCCAGAGGGACGAATGCTTCAGCAGATGATTCTTTATAATGTGTCGGGACAGTTAATTCGACAATCGAAATCATCACCAATGATGGTGTCTGACATTTCTCCCGGATTATATCTTATGGAGATTATTACTGATAAGGGAAAAACAACAAGAAAAATCCTGATCAAATAAAATTTGAAATCATTAATCGCATAAACCGCAGGTCAAAAACCTGCGGTTTTTCACAATAGGCTGTTAACAGAAACGTTAAAACCTATATTCAATCTGTCAATTTTTTATTATTTTCGTGCGTCCTCACAAAACTTATGATCAGGCCTGCTTCGGAAATAACCGTAGTTAGCATATGCGATTAATAGCAAAATCCCTCATGTTTATCCTGTTGCCGCTTTGTATTCTGGCCCAGGGACAGGACCATTCAGAATATGATTTATTCTTAAATCAAGTTGAAATAAATTCAACAACCGGCCTGCCTTACAATTGGATTCCCATTCCATTGAATTTAACTAAGGCTGAAAAAGTAGTCGATATCAAGGCAGAGAATTGGCGGAACGATATATATAATCCTTACCGGGATGCCGTGGTTAAATTCCCATTTCAAGTTTATTTTGAAGATAGCCTTTACAAGGCCCCGATTCTGAAAGATATGGTCATCACCTCTCGTTTTGGCTGGAGAAGAGGGCGTGCACATAAAGGTATTGACATCGACCTGATCACAGGTGACGAAGTGGTTTCGGTATTGGATGGTATTGTACGTTTTTCAGGTTATAACACCGGACATGGCAGAACGGTGGTGGTTCGTCATTTCAATGGACTGGAGACCACCTATGCCCACTTGTCAAGATATGCAGTTAAAGCTAACGATACCGTTCGGAAAGGACAGCTACTCGGAAAAGGCGGCGTTAGCGGAAATGCCCGGGGGAGCCACCTTCATATGGTTGTGAGATATAAAGGTATCGCCATTAACCCCGAATATATATTTGATTTCGGACCGGAAACCAGGATACGTTCGCAAGAACTTTGGGTGACCCGCAAATGGACAAGTGCATATAATCATAGTTCGAGGCAAAGATCAAAGCTTGAACTTCTGACTTCCGAAGAGGAAGCTTTAGCCAGCCTGGAAAAAGAAAAGAAGATCTATGTTGTAAAACGCGGTGATACCCTCACACGTATTGCCAATCGCAATGGCATTTCCATCAGATCTATACTGGTTGCCAACAATATCAGGTATAATTCTATGCTTAAGATCGGCCAGAAATTGGTTATTGAACCCTGATCCTAATCTTTCTTTCCAAATTTCAGAAAAGGTAATATCATTGGTACGCGTTTCTGATAATCTTCATACGGTTTGCCTA
>JABDPU010000125.1 GCA_013042625.1 Flavobacteriaceae bacterium
GTATGTACTCATTTTTTGAAGTATAGGTATCAACAAATTCTCCTTTCTCAAAAATAAGATCAAGTTTATTATCAAAAGATCGATTTTCAAATTCTTGTAAGGTCATTTTTTGTCTTTAGCCGTATCAAAACTACCTTTATTTTTATTATCACAAAAAACTTTAAGACCAGTTTCAAATAAAACTGTTAAACTGTATTAAATAAGAAATGGATTAGGTTAGAAAAGGCCTCAAGAAATTGAAGCCTTTATTAAAAGGAGTGGAGAAGATCGGATTCGAACCGACGACCTCTTGACTGCCAGTCAAGCGCTCTAGCCAACTGAGCTACATCCCCAGTTATTTCATTTCCGGAAGTACTAAAACCGGGATTTCCGAAATATAGAAATCTTTTTTCAAAATCGTGTTTTTTTCCCACAATTTGACGAAAAAACCACGCTTGCGTCGTACTACTACCAATAGGTCAGGATCATATTCCTTAAAATGTTCAAGTGTCCCTTGATAGGTAGTCACATTATTAGACACGTTTACCTTTGAGGCCATCCCTTTCAACTGATCACTCAGGTCATGATCGCCATCTTTGTGATATGGTGTTTTAACCAAAAGTATATTGACCATAGTATCGAAATGTGCCTTTATTGTTTTTAATATGTCGAGAGCGTTTTCTTTTCTGATTATCGCTGATTTTATCGATAACATTATCGACTTCAACGGTCTAAATTTAGAACCTTCAGGCACGATCAAAGCTGGTATACTGGATCGCTTCATGATCTTTCCCGATGTTTTCCCGAGATAAACTTCTTCATTGATTGAATTGGTCTTTGGCTCGAGCAAAACCAGGTCTATATCAAATGCCTTATAGACACGCTCAAGAGTATCCACCAATTTTCCTTTAAAGGTTCTGGTCTCAACCTCAACACCTGTGGTATCGATCTTTGATACATGGTGCTCTAAGAAAGCTTTGCTTTCGCGCTCCAGGATATGATCGATTTTAATCAGGGTCCCTGATTTGGTGTAAACATTAAAAACCTGAACCACCCAGAGTTTGGCATTAAATTCCCTGGCAAAATCCACGGCATATTGCAAGTGGCATTCTGCATTCTTTGACGATCCTACGGGTACCAGAATATTCTTCATTTCCGATTTTTTAAAGCTACCTTTGTCGCAAGGTTTTGCAAAGGTAATTATTAATAATGATTAGAAAAGCCCGAACGGAAGATATTGCCACAATTATGAGTATTACCGATGCCTGCGCCAAGAAACTCATTCAGTTAAATATCTTCCAGTGGAATGATCAATATCCCAATGAACAGGTCTTCCGGGATGATATTATAAGAGATGAGTTATATGTTATTGAAGTCAATTCGAAAGTCATAGGGTGTATGGCAATTACCGAGATAAAGGATGCAGAATATGAGCCGGTTAAATGGTTAACCGACGACGGCAATAGCATTTACATTCACAGGCTTGCGGTTCATCCTGACAATCAGGGCCAGGGATTTGCCAGAAAATTGATGGGTTATGCCGAAAACCATGCCCGGGAAAATCAAAAAATTTCTGTACGTCTTGATACCTTTTCAAAAAATCTGAGAAATCAAAAATTTTACGAAACCCGAGGTTATACGAGATTGGGCCATGTTTATTTCCCGATGCAAAGCGATGACCCGTTTTATGGCTACGAACTGCTGCTTTGAAAGGTAAGATCACACTTAAAGATATAAATCGCTTAGCTATACCTGCATTGATATCAGGTATCTCTGAGCCTATTCTGTCTATTACAGATACTGCAGTAGTCGGAAATATTGATATACATGGAACTGAATCACTGGCCGCAGTAGGAATAGTTGGCGCATTCATTTCAATGCTGATTTGGGTTTTCGGACAAACAAGAAGTGCCATCTCTACAATAGTTTCTCAATATCTTGGTGCCGATAAGATAGATGAGGTCAAAAACCTGCCTGCACAGGCTATTTTTATCGTGACGGCATTGAGCATTCTCATAATCCTATTGACCTATCCTTTTGCTTCTGCAATTTTTAAACTATATAATGCCTCAGATTTAATCCTGAGCTATTCGGTTGATTATTACAAAATAAGGGTGTTTGGCTTTCCATTTGCGCTTTATACACTGGCTGTTTTTGGCACCTTTCGCGGCCTTCAAAATACCTTTTACCCAATGGTCATTGCCATTACGGGTACCATTGTCAATATAATTCTGGATTTCGCTCTGGTATATGGTATTGAAGGGCTGATTGAACCCATGAGAATAAAGGGAGCTGCATATGCCAGTATGTTCGCTCAATTTGTTATGGCCGTCATGTCAACCTACTTCCTTCTGAGGAAAACTGAAATTCCATTACGACTTAGCTTTCCATTCAATAAGGAGATTAAGAGTTTTATGCTGATGATACTTAATTTATTTGTCAGAACACTAGCCTTGAATGTCACGCTTTACTATGCCAGTGCATTTTCTACCTCTTATGGAAAACAATATATTGCGGCCTATACAATTGCCATAAACATGTGGTTCCTTGCAGCATTTGTGATCGATGGTTATTCAAGTGCAGGTAATATTATGTCTGGGCGTCTTTTTGGTGCCAGGGACTATTCCAGCCTGGTTAAACTCAGCAATAAATTAATCGTTTATGCACTGATACTTGGCAGTATTATGGCGGTTATCGGCCTTGCTTTTTATAAACCCCTTGGCACCGTTTTCTCAAAAGATCCTGAGGTTCTTAATGCCTTTAACGATGTGTTCTGGATTGTATGTATTATGCAACCGTTTTGCGCCATCGCCTTTATTTTTGATGGAATCTACAAAGGTCTCGGTAGAATGAAAGACCTTCGGAATGTTGTTTTGTTTGCAACCTTTATTGTCTTTATCCCTCTGGTTTTCTTGTTTGATTCAAAAGACATGAAACTTCACGGCATATTTACCGCTATCACATTCTGGATTGTAGCCCGGGGAATTCCTTTGATATTAAAATTCAGGAAAATATTTATTCCCCTTGCCCAAAACCCGTAAATTTGGCGCATGATGAAAGGGCTTACAGTGTTGATCCTTAATCTGATCCAGGATTCCGACATAGAAAAGAAACTGGATGAGGCTCCAGACAATGCTTATTCCATTGGAGTTTTAATAGGATCCCTTCTGCCGTTCATTTTATTGGTTGTCGCGGCATACTTAATATTCAGATACCAAAAAAGGCGAATGAATGAAAAGGAATTCGACTGAAATTGTTACTTAATTCTACTTTTTAATTCCGAAGAAGAACCACATGAAAAAAATACGAATCACCAAGCAATTTTCATTTGAAACAGGACATGCTTTATATGGATATGACGGCAAATGCAGGAATGTTCACGGACATAGTTACAGGCTTGATGTCACTGTAATCGGACAACCTATTTCAGATAGCAATAATGTGAAATACGGCATGGTGATTGATTTCGGTGATTTGAAGAAGATAGTGAAAGAAGAAATCGTTGATGTTTTTGACCATGCAACTATTTTCAACCAGAACACACCTCATGTTGAATTAGCAAATGAATTGAAGAAGAGGGATCATAATGTATTGCTGGTTGATTACCAGCCAACCAGTGAAATGATGGTGATCGATTTTGCCGAAAAAATACAGAAGCGTTTACCGAAAAATATCAAGCTACATTCTTTAAAACTACAGGAAACCGCCACGTCATATGCCGAATGGTTTGCCAACGATAATTAATCTTTAGCTATCTTTATAATCATGAGGATCCCGGAAGGAAAAAAGATCTACTTTGCTTCAGACAATCACCTTGGTGCTCCTACCCATGCCGAATCCTTGCCAAGGGAGAAAAAATTTGTCGCCTGGCTGGATGAAATCAAAAAGGATGCCCATGCCATCTTCCTGTTGGGAGATCTGTTCGATTTCTGGTACGAATATAAACGTGTTGTTCCCAGGGGCTTTACCCGTACATTAGGGAAATTAGCTGAAATCAGTGATGGTGGTATTTCTATACATTATTTCGTCGGTAATCATGATCTATGGATGAATGGCTACTTTGAAGAAGAGTTAAATATCCCGGTTTATCATGAACCTAAACGCTTTGAGTTTAATGGTAAGTCCTTCCTTATAGGCCACGGTGATGGTCTTGGGCCTGGCGATAAAGGGTATAAACGAATGAAAAAGGTCTTTACCAACCCTGTTGCAAAATGGCTGTTCAGATGGTTACATCCCGACATTGGTATTAAACTGGCACATTATCTCTCAGTAAAAAATAAATTGATTTCAGGTGAGGAAGATGTCAAATTTCTTGGGGAGGATAAGGAATGGCTAATTCAATATTGTAAGGCCTCTCTTGAAGAAAGCCATAAAGATTACTTCGTATTCGGACACAGGCATTTACCCCTAACCCATAAATTGAATGAAAATTCCAGCTACATTAATCTGGGTGATTGGATTACCTATTTTACCTATGCGGAATTTGACGGACAGAACCTTACCCTTAAGGAATACAAGTCTTAATCAGGTGCTTTTTAAGTCTCTTAGTTTAAGCTGAAGGTCAATACGTCCATTCCAGTGATTCTCATCAATGGAATAGGCTGCCATGACTTTTTTCCGATTCCTTAAGAGTTCCATTTTTTTACCCAGTCCGAATCCGATAGCGCCCAGTTTTTTTATCGAATGCCCATGGACAAATCTTGCCTTCAAATGATTCGCCAGTTCTCCAACCTGTTTTGCATAACCTGTATCGGCAAGATTCCTGCTCATAAATACGGGGGTCATATTTCCAGGGCCAAATGGTGCCATTTGCGATAAGATCCTGTGCAATTTAGGCGTGATTTCATCGAATTCAATCTCCATGTCGATTGTGATCTCAGGAATTTTCTGATCAGCTTGTATGGTTGAAGCCACAACCTCTTCGAAATCTGTTTTGAACGCCGATAAGTTTTCTGGTTTAAGGGTCAGACCTGCAGCATATTTATGTCCGCCAAAGCGGTCGAGATGCGATTTGCATTTTTCTAAAGCGTTATAAACATCAAACCCCTTAACAGATCTTACCGATCCGGTAATTAATCCGTTGCTCAGGGTTAAAACGATAGTAGGCCTGTAATAGGTTTCAATTAGCCTTGACGCCACAATCCCCAGGACACCCTTATGCCAGTTCTCTTTATAAACTACCGTTGAATCACACTCCTCTTCTCCCGCTGAGATGATAATATTTATAGCTTCCTCGGTAATCATTTTATCCAGTTCCCTGCGCTCTGTGTTAAAGCCATCAATGGCTTCTGCAGCAATTACTGCACTGGAATAATCGGTTTCTCGCAATAGATCAACAGCATATAGTCCGTGTTTCATACGTCCTGCCGCATTAATTCTTGGAGCCAGGGTAAAAACCACATCCGTAATATTATACTGGTCTTTTTTCTTACTGGCTAACAAAGCCTTGATGCCAGGTCTTGGTGAAGAGTTTATCACCTGCAGGCCATAATGAGCAAGAGCCCTGTTCTCACCCGTCATGGGTACTATGTCTGCCGCTATGGCCGTAGCTACAAGGTCAAGATAAAAACCAATATCTTCTACTGTCTCGCCTCGTTTTTCTGTAATTGCCTGAATTAATTTAAACCCAACTCCGCAGCCACATAATTCTTTATATGGATAGTTGCAATCTTCCCTTTTAGGATTAAGAATTGCTATGGCATCCGGTAGATTCTCCCCAGGCCTGTGATGATCGCAAATGATGAAATCTATCCCCTTTGATTTTGCATACTCGACCTGGTCTATTGCCTTTATTCCACAGTCTAATGCAATGATCAGACTGATATCATTGTCATCGGCATAATCAATTCCTTTTATTGATATTCCATAACCCTCATCATATCTATCAGGAATATAAGTCGTTACCCTGTCATGAATATCGTCTAAAAATGTAGAAAGCAAAGCGACTGCAGTGGTTCCGTCAACATCATAATCACCAAAAACCATGATGCTTTCTTCCTCAGACATAGCCCGTTCAATGCGACTAACAGCAATATCCATGTCCTTCATTAGAAATGGGTTGTGCAGTTCATTTAACTCTGGCCTGAAAAAATGCCTGGCCTGATCGTATGTCTCAATGCCTCGCTGTACAAGAAGGGTTGCTGTAATAGTGTCAACCTTTAAGACTTCCTGTAAACTACGAACTTTTGATTGTTCCGGTTTTGGTTTTAGAGTCCATCGCATATACAAATATAGAAAATATTCTATATACTATGAATTAATGAAAATGAATCTCAGCTTTGATCTCTGCGAAATGCCTGAACA
>JABDPU010000134.1 GCA_013042625.1 Flavobacteriaceae bacterium
ACCACACCACCTGAAACACCGGGAACCTTGTTCGCAGCACCCATACCGAGGCCTTTAATAACCAGAAAGAACTTGTCTTTAAATGATCTGGGCTGCCTCATCTGCTATTCTGGTTTTTGTTTCCCAAGTCGCTCGAGTACGGCTATTGTTAAATACCCAACAACCATGAGGCCAATTGCCAATCCTATTTTGCTGTCCCCTTCAAATGAGGTCGGTAAGATACTCTCCTCAAGAAGCGGTACCCTTTCGTCATGTGAGTTAATACGCCAGCTCAATACCCTCTTCCAGGGCCATATTTTATTTAGTGAGCCTATCATAAAACCGGTTAAGATGGCCAGGGTCAGGTTCTTATAATGCTTAAACATCCAGTTTAATATCCTCGAGAAGGTTTTAAGTCCGATCACCGCTCCAATTCCAAGCATAAGGAAACGGAGAAAAGCCTCCTTGAGCAGTTCATAATTCATGGAGGAGAGCCCTTCAAAAAGATCATTAACCGTGTTGATGGCGGTTTGATATGCGCCTAATATCAGTAGTATGAAGGCACCGGAAACTCCGGGAAGTATCATCGCTATAATAGCTAAAAATCCACAAAATAACAGGTACAAATAACTTTCGGGCGAGGCAAATGGTTCAGCGGTTGTAATCAGGTAGGATCCAACCGAAGCTAAAATAAGTGAGAGGATTGTCAGCCAGTTCCAGGATTTGATCTGTTTCCCGATAAAGAAAACGCTTGCGATGACCAGTCCGAAGAAAAATGCCCAGAGCAAAATCGGTTCATTCATCAGAAGCCATTTGATGGCCTTGGCCAGGGAGGCAATACTCAGCGCAATTCCGAATAATAAAGCGATCAGAAAATTCCCGTTTACAGATCGCCAGGCTTCTGTAAACCCATCGGTTCGCCAGGTTTTAAAAAAACCGAGATTAACACCATCAATGCTCTCGAGTAATTCTTCGTAAATACCTGATATAAAAGCGATTGTACCTCCGGAAACACCAGGTACAACATCGGCTGCCCCCATGGCAATACCTTTCAAAGAAACCACTAAATAATCGAGAAATCGGCGCTGCATAGCATAGGTTTAAAGCGCCCTAAAGGTATGGATTTTTAGTGTTAAGAATTTTTAAAATTGGTGATAATTTCAACAACCGATTTCCTTTTGTAAATCTCTGGGAATAGTTCTTCAAGAATGAACTGGTAATCTGAATCAATTTGCAAAGCTGTCGATAAATGCGTCTTAGCCTTGCCGAATTCCTTGTTCATGAAATACAGTCCGCTCAATCGGTATACAATCTCGGCATGATCGGGATAAAATTCCTTTGCCTGGCTAAAGTTATTGATGGCGGCTTTAATTTCACCCAGTTTTAGCAGAATGTCACCTCTATGCAACCAGGTATCCAGCTCGTAATTTCCAAGCTCAAGTGTTCTTTTGTATCCCGTTTCGGCTTCTTCCAGGAAATTCAGTTTCACATTAATGCTGGAATATAATTTCCAATAAGCCACGTTATCTGAATCGATATTAAGTGCCTTATTGATGTAGTATAATCCTTTCTGAAAATCATTCCGCCTGCAATAAAAATTGGTAATAGCCAACCAGCCTTTATCCAAAAGGGGATCTTCTTCAACGGTTTTATAGTAATGCTGAACCGCGATATCCTCCTGTCCGAGTTTCTCGTAACAATGACCGATTCTCAGCAGTGCAAAGGAGGTCGGATCCTCAAGAGCCAGGGTCACCTTATAGTTTTCAATGGCTTCAACATACTGCCCCATCCTTTCAAGAACCTTACCTTTCTCCAGGTATGCCCCGATAAATACATCATCAGAAATAATTGCAAAGTCAAAAGCAGCAAGAGCCTTCTTCAAATGATCTAGAGACATATATTGCTTACCTAACTGATGCCATGCTACCTCACAATACGGATTCTTGTCGAGGTATACATTCAGAAAATCAATGGCCTCCTGGTTCTGATCAAGGTAGTCATAGCAATAGATGACGTTATATAGAGCAGAGTAATCCTGGAAATCTGCTTCCAGGCATTTGATAAAATAGGTTTTGGCGTTCTCAAACTCATCAAGAAACAGGTATTCCATTCCAATCAATGAATAGATATCGGCTTTGTCTTTTGAAATTTCAAGAGCCTCCAGAAAAAGTTTGATCGCTTCCGGATGTTTGTCCTGTTTAGAACTAATGTTTGCCTTTTGAATATAAACCTCTTCATTTCCCGGTTCAAGTTCATAGAGCATATCGATAAGAAGCTCGGCCTGGTCTAATTTATTTTCGAAAATGAGTACCTCAATTTGGAACAGTTTGAGATTTACGGAGTCCGGATGTTGGCCAAGCCCAAGTTTAATGGCTTTTTTGGCCAAAGCGATCTTTCCGTTTTCAAGATAATGGTGAATTATGGTTTCAAATTCGCTCGAGTCAAAAAACAAAACACTGTTGGTTTTTAGCATGGACTCAAATTTAGATAGGGAAAAATTGTTGGTTTCGTCGTATTGACTAAAATCCATAGGCGGTAGTAAATGGTTTGCTGAACTAAATTTAGCATTCTATTCCGCTGAAGGACATTTGTCAATTCAATGTTTTCAACAAATTAATTAACACGGATTTTAAATGTCAGGTATCAATTCTGAAGTTCATCAAGGACTTCGATTATAATTTGGCAGCCATCTATAAGTTCCTGATTTGTAATGGTTAAGGGAGGTGTAATACGCACGGCACAAGGTTCGAAAAGCAACCAAAATAGAATTAAACCACGGTCCTGACATCTTAAAATCAGCTTATTAACAAGATCAGGTGTCGGAAAAATAGCTGCAAGCATAAGGCCTTTTCCTCGAATTTCCTTTATTAAATTGTGTTTTAGAGTCGTTCTGAGCAGTATTTCTTTTGATGCGATCTCATCCATCAAATTATATTTTTCTATGACATCCAGGGTTGCCAGGGCCGCAGATGCTATAACCGGATGACCTCCAAAAGTTGTTATATGTCCCAACTTTGGATTTTCGGAAAGGGTTTGCATTATTGCTCTTGACGCACTGAATGCGCCAATAGGCATTCCTCCGCCAAGGCCTTTGCCCATGACCACAATATCGGGCTTGCAGTTGAAATGTTCAAATCCGAACATGGTTCCGGTTCGCCCTATTCCAGGCTGAATCTCATCTAGGATTAATAAAGCGCCATTCGCCTTGCAGGCTTTACTTACTGTTTCCAGGTAACCCGGATCTGGAAGAATAAAACCAGCACCTCCCTGTATAGTTTCCAGTACTACGGCTGCTGTATTATTACTGATGTGCTGAAGGTCATCAAGAGCATTGAACTCGACGAATCTAACATCTGGAATCAAAGGTCTGAAAGGCCGTTTGCGTTCTTCATATCCCATGATGCTCAGCGCTCCCATGGTGTTCCCATGGTAAGCCTTGTTCGCCGCGATGATCTCTGAGCGCCCTGTAAATCTGCGGGCCATTTTTATAGCGCCCTCCATCGCCTCTGTTCCTGAATTGGTCAGATAAGTGGTTTCAATAGGATCGGGAAGTATTTCAGACAATCTTTTAGATAATGCAACAGCCTTTTCCTGAATGTATTCACCATAGACCATCACATGCATGTAGGTGTCCAACTGGTCTTTGACAGCCTTTACCACTTCAGGATGTCGATGGCCCACACTGTTCGCAGAAACACCGGCAACAAAATCGAGATAGGCTTTTCCCTGCTTATCATAAATGTAGGACCCTTCTGCATGGGATATTTCCATGGCCAGGGGATGAGTTGTGGTCTGTGCCTGATATTTGAAAAAGTCCTCTTTAATTATCTTTCTGTTTCAGTTTGGTTGGCTTGATATTTTTGGTATTCAGTTTTTCCTTCGGAATGTTTCGTGTCGCTTTATTGGTTTTCGGAGCCCTGACGGCCTTGGCTTCCCTGTTAGCCTGTTTGGCCCGTTCAAGCAGGCTGGAGTCAAAGAATTCTTCCTGTGGTTTATAGTCTTCGAGCCCTTTAATAACAGGTAATTTTAGTGGAGGGTCTTCTATAAATAGGTCTTCAACACTTCTCGGCCGTTCATTTTCCCGCCAGTCAAATCCACTCAGTAATTTTTCGCGTTCATCAAACTCGTTTTCCGGGTATGTGGTCCCATCGATCTGGTTTAATTTCCTTACCTCGTCAATAGTGTTATCTGTGATCCAGATCTTCATATTACCCGACTTCGATTTATCGATACCGACCAGCTCATTTTTTTCATTTCTGAGATAATAGATCGATTCGGCATTGTTTAAAATATCGATTCGGTAGATGTCGTTTTCCTTAAATAGCCCGATGAGTTTCTCACCTTTGATCTGATTGTAACCGTCACCCACAGTATCTCTGCTGATGACGAAAGCATTGTTGAATACCTTAAGAGAATCCAGCTTGTCGGTTTCGGTATCAGAAATCAAATGAATGGAATCACCGGTCATCTGGTTATCGACATTCCAAAGAATCGGTTTCCTGCTAACACTGAAAGCATCTGCCTGACCCTGTCCCGGTTTATTGATCATCTGAGTTAATCCACGGGCATGGTCAACATGAATGGAATCGCATTTTCCGCTCATATCAGACTTAAACACACGGACCTTATAGTATCCCCTGGTTATTCGTCTTTCAGGTATGCCGGTAACCATTAGTGTATCGGCATGGATATATATAGAATCCCGTTCCATAGTGGAAATTGCCAGCGCTCGTTTGGTGATGAACACCGAATCCCTGTCCCGGAAAACCTCGGCATAATGACCCTTAACAATTGTACTATTTATTGTGTCAGTTACTGTGATATTATTTGTAGCAGAAGCAAAACTCCGACTCCGGTCAAAATACATGCTATCCCCTTCAAAAATGCGGTTATCGTAGTCGATTCGTGAGTTTTTCAGAAAATATCCTGTATCGTTATTGGTATCGTAAAAACCACGCTCGCAGTAAATGGTACTGGTTTCACTGGTGATAGTGGTAGGCCCAAAGAGATATGCATTTCCACTTTCCGTATAAAAATCCAGTTGGTTGGATTCAATCACATATTCCGGGTTTACCAGTTTAACCTCATTAACGAACTGGTATTTGTTTTGAGCGATATAATAGGTGCCAATTTTACTGGTTATGGTGCCTGAGGTATCCCGTTCAACTTTACCATAAGTATCATAATATGCCTGCTGTTTAACCCTGTCGAAGTAGAGTGTGTCAGTAGTCAGTTCTGAACTGGGTTCTGTCAGAACCACTTCACCACTGGCGAAGGCCAGTTTGGTCTTTCCGCTGTATTCTACATACTTGGCTGTAAGATTAACCGTATCACCCTGTTTGACCCGAACATTTCCGTAGGCTTCAATAAAGTCTTCATTACCATAATGAATGGCCTGGTCGCACCAAAGGATTGCTCCTTCGTGAGTGATCTTAACCTGGTTCATGTCATCCCGTGTTAAAATAGTCGCGCCCGGAAATTTTTCTTCATCCCGGTCAAGGAATCCGGCGGTATCGATTTGAATTCGTCGCCTCTCCTGGCTGAACGACCAAATCGAGCACATCAGCAGGATCAATAGAAGATATATGGCTTTTCGGCGAAACAAGATATTTAGGTTTAGGGTAAAAATAACCATTAATCTCAACTCGTATTGCCCTTTAATATTAATTTAAGATGTTGAATGCTTCGATTTACCTGAAAATTGTCTGTTCCCTGTCTGGACCAACAGAAACGATCTTTATCGGGATACCGAGTTCTTTTTCCAGGAAGTGAATGTATTCATTCAGTTCTTCCGGCAATTCTTCAGCTTTATTCATTCCGGTTAAATCGGCCTTCCAGCCTTTGAGTTCGGTGTAAACAGGTGAAACGTTTTTCTCCTCTATATTAAATGGGAGGTGGGAAATAGTCTCACCTTTATATTGATATGCGGTACAGACTTTTATGCGTTTAAACCCTGACAAAACATCAGCCTTCATCATCATTAGCTGAGTAACACCATTGATCTGGCAGGCATACTTAAGAGCAACGAGATCCAGCCATCCGCATCGTCTGGCACGTCCTGTTGTTGCGCCAAATTCATGACCGACACGCCCCATGGTTTCTCCGTCTTTGTCAAATAACTCGGTTGGAAACGGACCTGATCCGACTCGTGTTGTATATGCTTTGAATATTCCAAATACATCGCCTATTTTTCCGGGTGCCACCCCTAGTCCGATACAGGCTCCGGCAGCGGTTGTATTTGAGGAGGTGACATAGGGATAAGTCCCAAAATCGATGTCGAGCAACGATCCCTGTGCTCCTTCGGCCAGAATGGTTTTTTCAGATTCAAGGGCATTAAAAATATACTCTTCTGAATCTATGAATGGAATAGTCTTAAGAACTTCAATGGCTTCAAAAAATTCAGCCTCCAGCTCGTCAAGATCGTATTGTATTTCTACATTATGAAAACCGATCATCGCCTCATGCTTATTAGCCAGGTTTCTGTAGCGGATTTTCCAGTCATCAAGTTCAAGATCGCCAACCCGTATTCCATTCCTGCCGGTTTTATCCATGTAGGTAGGTCCAATCCCTTTCAGAGTCGATCCTATCTTGGCTTTACCTTTAGCCGTTTCACTGGCTGCATCCAGCAATCGATGTGTTGGAAGGATCAAATGTGCTTTTCTCGAAATTTTTAGCTTACTGACATAATCCACACCCTGCTCAGCGAGTTTGTCTAATTCTTTTTTGAATATTACGGGATCGATCACCACGCCATTACCAACCAGGTTTACCGCATCGTCGTGAAAAATTCCGGAGGGTATAGTATGCAATACATGTTTTTGACCGTTAAAAACCAGAGTATGTCCTGCGTTTGGTCCGCCTTGAAAACGAGCAATAATATTGTAATTTGAGGTGAGTACATCTACGATCTTGCCCTTTCCTTCATCACCCCATTGTAGTCCGAGTAGTAAGTCTACCGCCATTATGAATTAACTTATTTCTTAGTTGATTTTTTTGTTCCGTAAAAGTAAAGCGAGTGGTTATGAATATCTATGTCGAAAACCTCTTCTATGGTTTTTTTAATAGACTGTATCCTTGGATCGCAAAATTCAATTACTTGTCCCGAATCTGTTAGAATTACATGATCATGCTGACGGTCGAAGTAAGACTTCTCATAATGCGCCTGGTTTTTTCCGAATTGGTGCTTACGCACCAGGCCGCATTCCAAGAGCAAGTCAATGGTATTGTACAGTGTTGCCCGTGATACCCTGTAATTCTTATTCTTCATATTGATATACAAAGATTCTATGTCGAAGTGGTCATCACTGTTATATATCTCCTGAAGAATAGCATAGCGTTCGGGAGTTTTTCTATGCCCATTGTTCTCGAGAAACTCGGTAAAAACGTCTTTGACAATTTCTTGATTTTTAGCTTCCGTCGATGAACTCATATCCAACAGCAAATTTAATTATTTATTCTCTGGTGACCTTATCAATACCGCTTATTTTCTTGAGTTTGTCCATGAGCTTTTTTACTTCGGTATTGTTTTTAACCACAACAGTGACCCGTCCTTTGAAAGTACCGCCATCTGTATCAAAACTGACACTCTTCATATTAACGTGCATATTGTCTGAAATCACCTTGGTCACTTCGTTTACCAATCCGAGATTATCGATTCCGGCCATCCTGATCTTGGCTGTGAATTCCTGTTCTGATGAATCGATCCATTTTGCATTAATGATGCGATAGGCATAATTCGATTGAAGGCTGAGAGCATTCGGACAATTCTTTTTATGTACTTTAATACCATCATTGATCGTGATAAATCCAAATACCGAATCACCAGGTATGGGATTGCAGCAATTCGCAATTTTGTAATCCAATTGGTCCTCCTCATTTCCAAAAACCAGGAGATCATATTTGGAAACGATTTCCTGCCTGTTGATATCAGGAGCTTTCGAGGGCTTCCTGATCCGACTTTTAATAAAGGTCATAAAGGCATTACTGCGCTGTGCAGCAAAATCCTTTAGCATTTTGTTATCGATGGTCCCTATGGACACGCGATAAAACAAGTCCAGGCTGGTACTTAATTTGAAGTAATTCACTAACTCATTGATGGATTTCTCATCCACTGTAATCTTGAGTTGCTTCATTTTCCGCCTCAGGATCTCTTTCCCGTCTTCGGCGATAGATTTCTTTTCTTCTTTCAGAGAGGACTTGATCTTGCTTCTTGCGCGACCGGTTTTTGCATAATCCAGCCAGTTTGAATTTGGTTTGGCGCTTTCCGAAGTCATGATCTCAACCTGGTCACCGCTATGTAACACATGACTTAATGGGACCAGTTTACCATTGACCTTAGCTCCACGGGTTTTCATACCTACTTCGGTGTGAATGCTGAAAGCAAAGTCGAGCGGTGTGGCTCCTTTAGGCAGTGATTTTAGATCGCCCTTTGGTGTAAACACAAAGATTTCTTTGGAATACAGGTTTAACTTGAATTCCTCAACGAAGTCAACCGCATTTAGCTCTGGATTTTCGAGAGCTTCCTGGAGTTTACTGATCCAGATATCCAGGCTGTCTTCCTTCTCTTTTCCTTCTTTATACCTGAAATGTGCCGCATATCCCTTTTCGGCAATCTCGTTCATGCGTTCACTCCTGATCTGAACCTCGACCCATTGGCCCTGAGGTCCCATCACGGTTATATGCAAGGCTTCATAGCCGGTTGATTTTGGCGATGATATCCAGTCGCGAAGGCGCGTAGGATTGGGCCTGAAGTGGTCAGTTACAATAGAGTATATCTTCCATGCAAGGAACTTTTCATTTTCCAGATCTGATTTATAAATAATCCGCACTGCGAATTTATCATACACCTCTTCGAAGGCAACTCCTTGTTTAACCATCTTATTCCGAATAGAGAAGATGGATTTCGGACGTCCTTTAATGGAGTAATTCAATCCTTCTTTGTCCAGCGATGATTTTAATACATTACTGAATTCAGCAATATAGGCATCCTGGTCCTCCTTGCTGTCCTTCATTTTATTCAGGATGTCATTATAAACTTCCGGCTCGGTATATTTTAAGCCATAGTCCTCGAGGTCGGTTTTGATGTTATACAAACCAATCCTATGAGCTAAGGGTGCATAGATATATAAGGTTTCAGACGCGATCTTTACCTGTTTATCCTCACGCATATGCTGAAGGGTCTGCATATTATGAAGACGATCGGCAATTTTGATAATTATAACCCTGACATCATCATTGAGAGTGAGCAGCATTTTACGGAAGTTCTCGGCCTGCAAGGAAATATCCATGTCTTTCTTCAGGGAGGAGATCTTGGTCAGGCCATCGACTATACGGGCTACCGTCTCACCGAACATCTGTTCGATATCAGCAAGGGAATAATCTGTATCCTCAACAACATCATGTAATAGGGCAGCAGCGATTGAGGTCGCATCCAGACCGATTTCTGAAGCAACAATTTTAGCCACTGCTATTGGATGAAAAATATAAGCTTCTCCCGATTTTCGTCTTTGATCTTTGTGGGCATCCACAGCGATGTCAAAAGCTTTCCTTATCAGTTTTTTGTCATCACTGGATAAGTTCCGGTAGCTGATCTTAAGCAAGTCCTTGTAAGCTTGGGCAATGGCAGCATTTTCTCTTTCTATCTCAACCTCGCTCATAAATTAAAAATAGTGCAAAGAATAGACATGCACAATACCTTAGTGGTTTTATTTCCGCAGGTTCAGTACACGGTCTAAGAGGGTAGGATGGGAGAAGTGAACAAAGACGTATGCCGGATGTGGAGTTAGATTGGAAAGGCTGTTTTTCGAAAGTTTTTTCAATGAGCTGATCAAAGGTTCAGCAAAATAGGTTTGTTTCGCATAGTTATCGGCCTGGTATTCAAATCGCCTCGACACATGATTCATCACCAGTCCAGTTATGGAGCTGATGGGGCTATATAGCAGTCCGAAAGCAACCAGTCCGATATGAAAACTCGGTATCTCCACACCCAGGGCCTGAGATAAAACTGGATTAGAGATAAAAATCGACAAAATAAATAATGTCAATCCGGTGAGTAGAATGGATGTTATCAAGTTAAAAATAATGTGTTTCTTTTTATAATGACCTACCTCATGGGCCAGGACAGCTACGATTTCCTCATCATTAAGATCATTTATCAGGGTGTCATAAAGTGTAACCCGTTTTTCCTTTCCAAATCCAGAAAAATAGGCATTGGCCTTGGTGCTGCGTTTTGATCCGTCAATGACAAAAATCTTGTTGAGTTGGAAGCCAACACTGTTGGCATATGAAGCGATCTTATCTCTTAATTCACCATCTTCCAAAGGTGTCTGCTTATTGAATAAGGGAACAATAAGCTTAGAGTAGAACAGGTTCATCACAACAGTGAAGAGGGTGATCATACCCCAGGCATAAAGCCAGAAGGCCGATCCTGTCTGCTGGTAGAACCAAATGATTCCCGTTAGTATTCCACCGCCTAATATGGCTGAAAGAATCCATCCTTTTATTTTATCGAAAATAAATGTTTTGCGTGTGGTTTTATTAAAACCGAAGCGCTCTTCAATAACAAAGGTCTTGTAATAGGCGAAGGGAGTGGAAAGAATATCGCTTGCCAGCATGATGATTCCGAAGAAAATCAAGGCGATTATAATAGGATGTTCTGAATAGGAGCGTGCAATATTGTCTACGTACTCAAAGCCATCCAGGAAGAAGAACAGTAGGGTGGCAATAATAGAAACCACTGAGGTTACAATCCCAAAGTTATAATTGGTCAGTTTGTATTCCTGGGAGTTATGGTACTCAAAACTATCGTAAACATCATTGAGTTCCTCGGGGATTTTATCCCTGAAATGTTTGGCATTAAGACTGCTGAGCCATTTATCCAAAAGGAAATTAAGCATGATGATACCAATGATAATATAGAATAAAACCGTAGCCGACATTAATTAAACCCTCTTTGACGTTTCGCTTCAAAAATAACAATTCCTGCGGCTACAGACACGTTAAGGGAATCTATTTCTCCATGCATGGGAATAATAATATTGGAATCAGAGGCCTGTAACCATTCTTTGCTGAGGCCATCTGCTTCAGTACCGAGGACAATAGCCGAGCCTTTTTTAAAATCGACTTCGGTATAGTTTACCGAGGCCTGAAGTGCTGCACAGTAAATAGCAATACCCTTGTTTTTAAGAAAGCTAATAACCTCATCGGTTGATCCGGTGGCAATCGGGTTGGTGAACAAACAACCCACACTTGACCGAACAATATTTGGGTTGAACATATCGGTAATCGGGTTGGCGATGATCACGGCATCAACTGATGCAGCATCTGCAGTTCTTAAGAGGGCTCCGATATTTCCAGGTTTTTCAGGGGCTTCTGCCACAAGTACCAGTGGATTTTTACTGTTAAATTCAAGCTCATCCAACTGAAATTGGCGTGCCTTGGCCACTGCTATGACACCCTGAGTACCCTCCCTGTAAGCCAATCGGTGATATACAGCATCAGAAACGGCAATCCATTTATTGGAATCAGGTTCCAGTTCAGAACATACATCTTCGGCTGTGATCTCCGGGTTGAAGATCAGGTATTCGATTTCGTAACCACCTTTCACTGCTAATTTGATTTCCCGTCGCCCTTCAACCAGGAACAGGCCCGATCGTCGCCTTGCACGGGACTTTTCCTTGTATAGTACCAGGTCCTTAATAAGCTTATTTTGTAGACTGTCGATCTTTTTTGTCATGCTTCACAAAAATAAGGTGAAATGTTATTAATTTTGGACACTTCGGAAAACAATACTATAATAAATGATGAACATGAAAAGAATAGCACTTATAATAATGGTTTTCAGCATGGCCTGGTCTTGTAAGAATGACCCGAAACCAAATGAAAATACAACGGTTGATGAAGAGGTAATTACCGAATCAGAACCTTCAGAAGTTACAAATGATGGGGATGTTATCTCGAAAATAGCCGAGGCTCACGGAGGTATGGAGAAATGGAATGGTTTAAAAAGTGTTTATTTCGAGATCGAGCGAAGTGATTACCAGGAGAAATACACCATAGACCTGGACAGTCGAAATGTACGGATTGAATACAAGGATCATATTCTCGGGAAGGATGGAGAAACACTATGGGTAAAAAACCTGGGAACAGAAGACTTTAAAGGCAAGGCAGAGGACCTTCATAACTTTATGTATTATTTGCATTTCATGCCCTTCATCATTATGGGAGATGCTAAAGAGAATGGCTCAGCGCCTGTGCTGACCTATGATGGTAAAGAATTCCCCGGTGTAGCTATCAAACCAGATCCGGAAAAATCGGGAAAGACCGAAAATGACGAATTTATAATTTATTACAATCCGGATACCTACCAGATGGAATGGCTGGCTTATAAAGTCAATTATTTTACTGAATCTAAGGAAGTATTATATACTTTGATCAAGTACCATGACTGGGAAACTGTGGACGGGTTAGTCCTGCCATCTGTGGTGCAGTGGCATATTTTTGATAAGGGAGAAATAAAAGATCAGATCAACGAGATGTTCTACCAGAATACAAAGTTGATGACCGAAGCGGCTGACGCTTCGTTATTTGCAAAACCTGCGGATTCGAAATTAGCATCGGAGATAAAGAAATAACAAGATTAAAATCCTTAAAAACAAAAGCGAGCCAACCGGCTCGCTTTT